>JALNWH010000225.1 GCA_023230985.1 Bacillota bacterium | reverse complement strand
TAGGACTTTATTCTTGTCAATCTTTTTTAGAGTATTTGGAATAATATTATAATAGGAGGAATAGCTTATGTTCGCTATAGTATATATTCCCCCATATCCCATATCCTCATTATACTTTATCTCCACTGTATATTTATCTAATGCAGTGACATTTGTTATATAAGGTTTATCATAGTCATCTTGGGTCTTTTTGTCTCCAATGACGGCTCTAAAATCAAAGGAAGTTTTTATATTATTGTCGGCTTCATCATATACCCCATTAATCGTCAGTTTATAAAGTCTCCCCTCTACCATAGCCCCGGTGGTTAAAGTTACCTTCCCATCCTTATATACGCTTTTTGTAGGATAACCTATATTGTTGCTAATCGTATAATTCGATATATCTTCTGCTGACTTCTTTTCTAAAGGTTTCGTAAAGTATATTTCAATTTCATTATTCTTCGTTACTTTATAATCCTTCACTGCCGATGCCGCAAAATCACTCTTTTTAACTGTTATAGTAATTGAATTATCCTTTTCAAGAATATTACCAAATTCATCGGAAATATTATATGCCTTTACAGTATAACTGGTATTAGCTTCCAATTCCTCGACTTCCAATACCAGTTTATATTTACCATCAACGTAGGATATTTTCTCTACACTATCTACATATATTTCTGTCTTATATTTATCATTTTTATAAACTTCATAATTTCCTTCATCCAGTAAGGTATCTTCATCCAGCCTGCTGCTATCGGTAAAAGCTAATTGTATTTGGTACTTTGACAGTACCATTACATCACTCTTTGAAAGCTGTGGTGCCGTTTTATCTTCCCTTGCGCCGGTAAAAGTTTTTTTAACCGCCTTTTTCATTACATTTCCGGCTTTTGTATTATCTGCAATATTATCTATAGTTATTTCATACTTAGCGCCGGGTTTTTGCGGTTCAGTTTCTAATTCAACTCTATCTTCATCATCACCAAATAGCACGGCATCGTAAATATCCAGTTCTGTATTATTACCTTCTATTGTGTAATTATATAAATCCTCTGCTGTTTCTGCAGATACACCTTTTGAAAAAATAACTACGACTCTTTGATTTGTCTCCGCTTTCACTTCTTTTATAGTAGGCGGGACTGTATCAGGTCTATTTGTAAAAGATTTGGATTGAGATTTTTGCAACACACCATCTATAGATTTTATATTTGTTACTTTGAGAGTGTATTGTTTTCTTGGTGTCAGGCCGTAAGTGGTCAGTGTTACCTTTTTGCCTGATAAAACCGCATCCTCTATATCTACTCCCGATATATAGTAATTATCTATATCTGCCGCACTTATAAAATCCAGTTCCTTATCAAATTCTACTACGACGGTTTCTTCATCTTCACTTTTAATAGCTTTTATACTCGGAGAGCCGGAAACCTTTGATACGCCTGTAAATTTTAGTTTTTTATCACCAACTTGCAGGGTATACAATTTCCCGCTATTTTGTGACGATGTTACTAGTCTCACCATCTTATTTCCCATATAATAAGCATCTTTTATCGTTAATCCGTTTATGTAGTAATTGTAAGTATCTTCAGCCTCATACATGTTGATATCATCATCGAATTTCAATTCGATAACTGTATTACCGACTGCCTTAACACTTTTTAAATTAAAATCGGATGTTTCCTTCACTGCTTCTTTAATAAGTTTAGCTGTTATGGCCTTTGCCTTTTTTATTACACCTTCATCAATCAAAATGTTTATATATACCTTGCCGGACTTTGTTTTAGTATTTAAAGCCGAAACTGTAGCTTTTGCCAATAAATCAATATTAAAATCTATCTTATAGCTAGGTTTTAACCCTACGGATTCGGCAAAATCATAGGTATCATCCCATTTGAAATCGCCGGCTTTACCACTGACCCTTTGCCTATAACCCAAGGTTTCCAAAAGTACCTTGTAGTACTCTTTCTCACTGATATAATTACCGGGTAGAAATTCACCTTTTTCATTACCAATAAACCCGATACTTGGATTTGCTTTTATATATGCCAAAATGTTTTTGCCTTCTCCCCAACTCACAGTATTAATGTCTTTGAAGTTGGTTTTACCCTTGTATGAAAGGGCTTCTTCATACAACCCTTTTAGCTTTAGTATTGAGATGGCTGCGGTAAAGCGATCCATCCTTTTTGCCATGTATTCGGATGTGACACCATGGCCATCCCCTATTAATATTCCTATTGTTTCTAGTGCCTTTGCCTCCTCACTTACCTTAATAGTTGCCGCATCTAAAGATGTTACCGGAAATACACCGAATAATAAAACCAAACATAGAAGCAGTGAAATTATTTTTTTCATATTTAAAACCTCCTATCTATATATACCATGTTTTACAATTTAATGTGTATAAATTAGCTCCACTTCCAATTATATAGACGTAAAAAATTAAATAAAGTTTAAAAAATCGTATAATATATAATAACAATTTATTACATTCTTTTCTTTATGAAAGGTCATAGCCGCCGCTTCACAGATAAAAGAGCGGGAGTTAGGATATGAGTATGTCTCAGTGACTTGTGGTTAGAGTATAATTTTAATTGGCAAAACAACAAAAAATAAAAAGAAGGGGAAAACCCCTTCCCAACATACAAAAATACCTGTAAAATTTAATTTGCAGAAAAAACTAACAGGAGGTTTGTATG
>JALNWH010000224.1 GCA_023230985.1 Bacillota bacterium | reverse complement strand
GCAATTTTAATGGCATAACCCAAATAAGTATGAGAGGCTTCATCAAATGAACGGGTTAGCCTTATCCTTGGCTGGATTGATGTGATGGTACCTTTGAAGATGGATTTGTTGTCCATTTGCTGGGTGAGCCTCCTCTCTACAAGTATAAGTGTATATCCTGTTAAATCATGAAATAATCATCTTGTCCCTCATTAACTGCAGGTTATATTTCATCTTTATAATTTCTTCGTGACTATCATCCATACCTGTCATCTTATAATATCTAATTGCCTGTTCCCATGCCCTGACAATTTCATTAATATCACCATTCAAGTTATATAGTGAATTTGCATATGCAATATATATATTACCAATTAATATGCAATTAATAGGTTGGTTTGACATCTCAAACAGTTTGACTGCATCCGTAGCGATATTCAGCGCATCTTCTTTATCACCAACTAGATTTCTTATTTGTCTTAGCAAGCAAGATTCATGCAGAGAAAGCAGAATATTTGCTAGATCAACAACATTTCCAACATTTGAATGAAATTGCAATATCCCCACTGCCCTATCGTTTACTTTGATCGCCTCATCATAGTTATGTTCCCATTTTCGATAACATTTAGATTTTGCGGTTAATAATAAGGATTGTATCATATTTACCCAATGATTCTGTGGACATAAAACTGCATCTTCTATTACTTTTAAACCTTCACCATAGCACTGCAGTATATGTTCCGGTTTAATATTCTTACCATTACTTTTCAACGTATCATACGCCACACCTTGATTATATCTTACCCTGGCGATATCGGTATTAGAATACTCTTCCTGCTTCAATAAAATCTCATTTACTAGGTTTAAGCAGCTTGCCGGGTTTATATCTTTGAGGAAATTAACATAATTTAATTGCAAAACCCTTTGGGATGCAAAATTAGCTGCTATATTTAGTTCCTGTGCTAATTTATAGTATTCTTCAGCTTTACTTATATTTTTTTGATTTGCATGAAAAGTAAAGCTATCTGCATAAAATTTAAACATTAGTAGCTTCACAGACAAATCACTTTTCCTGTCTCTATTTAAACCATCAAAATACTGATTTACTTGCTTTTCAAGCAATTCTACTTCCTTTAAATCATTCGAATCGACAAGAAGCGGAAGTTTATTTATCTTTGAAACTAAGTACATTCCTTCCTTCAAAGATTCCTGGTATTGGAAGTCTTCCTTACTAATGGTGTTCTCAATAGATTCTAACATAAGCCTGCAACGATCTTTTACATAATACTGGTCATTTTGATGACCGTATACAACTGCATATGAATTAATACTCTCCAAAAGTTGTATATTCTTTTCTGGAGTGCTGGATCTCATCCATTCATTACAATATTTATTCTTCGCTGATATAAAATGTGCACATATATACCCATACCCATCACGCTCCGTGGGATATGAATCACGATAAGTACATATCATCTCTTCCCACATTTCAACACATTCAATTATGATATCATTAAATTTATTTTGAACATATTCTTCTAATTCTTTATTATTGTTCCAAATTAGTAGCCCCCCAAAAATATCGTGATAGGGTACTAATAAAGGTTTCATATCATATAGGAAAGCCATGTCTCTAAGTTCAAGATTCTCTCCCGAAGCCATAAAAGCCGCTTCTTTCATTGTTAAAGGATGCTCGGCAATAACAATTACGGCTAGCAACCTTAAAAAGGCCCTATAGCAAACTTCTCCATAATAACCCCGTAGCATGCTAAGATACTTCTGTATCATTTCTTTTTGATTAGCGTTCAATATATCTACTCCATTATCTACTGCGCATTCCAAGATTTTAACATAGGAAAACCGGTTATCAAGTTGGTCTGCTAGTTGTTCAAGATATATATTATCGGTATTGATATTCTTTTGTTTATAAATTCTATCTATCGCGCTAATCAAAAGTTCCCTGTTTTCGTTTTTTCTATGAAACTGTACACTTTCAGTAAAGGGGAATCTCTGTAGAAAACTTAATAGCATCGGTGCTGGTATATTATCCGAACGGCATGTCATTAAAATATATACGCCATTGGGAAGCTTATTAGGTTCAGGTATAAAACTAAGAATAGGTAATGACCCTATGTTTAATTCATCAACACCGTCTAAAACTAATAATATTCTATCTTTTCCATACTCCCTGGAATGAATATCATGGCATACCTTAAGAAGATTTACCATTGAGGCACTTCTTTCTTTATCTTTCAAGCTAATACCAGGCATAGCTCCTTCATACTGGTACCTAAAATCCATCTCACTATCTCTATCCGTTAAAAAAACTCTTGAAATGGAAGTTGTAAAATCTTCAACTGTTCTTACTGAAGTCCGATTGCAGTAATACGTTCTTATAACCGTATTCGGAATTGTTAGTTTATGTCCTCCTAATTCATCCAATGCGTATGAAAAAGTAGATTTTCCGGTTCCCTGTTCTGCATTTAAAAGCAAAACACCTTTATCATGCTTTTCCATAGATTCTTTCAGCCAGTTTAGCATATACGTCTGTTTATGATAATTATCTTCCTTATAATACGCATCAAGGGCATTGTCCAAAGACCGCTTATAAAAAGCAGCTGACAAATCGCCTTTCTCCATAATATTTAACGTAGAATAATATTTCTTTCTTAAACCTGTAAAATAAGAATTTATCCAAGGAACCCGCTTCCCATTTTGATAGTCT
>JALNWH010000223.1 GCA_023230985.1 Bacillota bacterium | reverse complement strand
TTCCGGAAATGCTTAAAACCGCAAAACTTATAATGACAACGTTATCAACAAAACATCCTGAACAATACGCTGCTTTGATAGCCAGTGTGGGTGAACAAACCCCTTCAGTCACGACATGATTTCAGTTTTGGATCGGAGGTGAATAATATGGAACGTTATAAGGATATTGATGGCGATTCTGGTGTTACTGGGTATGAGTATGGAGCTGATTATATAAGAATTCAATTTTCCACTGGAGCAATATATTTGTATACCTATGAAAGTGCTGGTTCTCACAATATAGAGCGTATGAAAACTCTTGCACGAAGTGGCGATGGTCTTAATGCATACATAAATACTAACGTCAGAAAAATGTATGCAAGAAAAGAGCGCTGAACACTATCCAGAGCGGCATCTATTTTGACCTAACTTACCACTTTTTGTCTGAAAACCCGCTATATTAGTGGGTTTATTGATATTTTTGGTTCATATTTTTAGTTGATTTTAAAAACATATATTAAATGGTAGCCGGAATTTTAGAAAGCCGGGATATAGACAAAAAAACAGCCTACATGGCTGCTATAAGCTTATGTACACCTACCATATTAATTGCTCTTCGCAAGTTATATGCGAGAAAACATAGCCCTAATTCTGCTGTTACCTTTTCTTTACCACGGCATAAGACGTAATGACTGAGATTATACCATTTTACAGTGCCAAAAGGGTGCTCGGAAAGGCACATCCTTTCCGCCGCCATCTTATCTATATGCTTCATTCTGATAAGTACCTTCTTATCGCTTCTCTTTTTAAAATTGTTCGGAAGCTTTGCATCCTTTGGCATTAGAGGTAATTGTCGCTCTTTACATGGATTCATTCTTATAGGAACATACTTTGTATTTGGTCCAAAAGCCACAACCTTGGTTTTTGATCCGGTACATTTATTAGTGCAAAATCGGCAAGCTATTTTACTTGAATAATGTGTCTGTACACCTTTCTTTTTGACAGCAAAAAGCTTATAACCCATGGGGCATGTGACTGTTCCATCATCATTTAAAGAGAAGCAGCTTAGTATGGTATCGTCATTATTCTGAAACTCTATACTCACAGATGTTCCCTCATAGCACTTAGGTAATATACCTGCATGGAGGCATGCTTGGATATCTTCCGGCTTTGTAGATTCACGTGTAGCTTCATCAATATCTTTTTCAATATACTCGATTGTAAAAACACGTTCTTCCTTTTCCTCTTTTATTCCCACATTGGCAACAGTCCCATTCATAAGACAGTCTAAAACATCCTGATTACTGTCATATCCCTTATCAGCCAGTACTTCGATAGATGCCACACCAAGCAACCCTTTTGCCTCCTCTGAGACTTCTTTTAAATGACCTACATCAATTTTGCTGTCTACACTATACCCTGCTATTAGATGACTGCCGCCATCAATTGCTGTCTGTGCGTTATAACAACAATGGAAACCATCCTTACTGTGCATTCTTCTTGCATCCGGATCTGTAGTCAAAATCTGCTTATCTCCGCTTTTTTCAAGCTCATTAAGATATCCTAAATATTTTTCTTTTCTTTCTCTGAGCTCCTGTATAACCCTATTAATCTCTTTTGCATCGGGTTCTTCTATTACTTCATTTTTATCTTCCTTATCCATATAGCTTAAATAGTTATTGATATGATTCTCTATATTAGCAAGCTTCTTTTCTAAAACCACTTTGTTATAGCAATTCTTCTTGCTATTTTGGGCACGAAACTTTGAACCGTCAATGGCTATCAATTCCCTTTGGTATAGGTTTAACCTCAAGCATACCTTTGCAAATTCTTTAAAGACCCTTTTCAAGGCTTTTGGATTGTCTTTGCGAAAATCCGAAATTGTTCTGAAATCCGGAGTCAGTTTTCCGATAAGATACATTACCTCCAAATTTCTGGTGCATTCTTGCATTAACTTTCGGCTGGACCGTATTCTATTGAAATATCCGTATATGTATAATTTAAGCAAATCCCGCGGATCGTAGGATGGCCTTCCGGTATCATTTGGTTTCGCTCTTTTAAACTCCAAATCATCCATATCTAATTGATTTACAAAAGCATCAATTAC
This sequence comes from Bacillota bacterium, assembly GCA_023230985.1. Classification (GTDB taxonomy): domain Bacteria; phylum Bacillota; class Clostridia; order Lutisporales; family Lutisporaceae; genus JAAYKT01. Next base: position 627 of record JALNWH010000223.1, on the reverse strand, counting down.
ACGAACAGGGTTGTCCTCACTTACATAATCTTCAATACAATCAGGTAAAAAAACAATTTGGTTTCTATCATCTCCGGTAATATATTTCATTTCATCACCGCCTAATATTGTTACTATTATTCTAACATAATAGAGCAATGAAGGCTAGTGGTATCAAGCATTACAGCGTACTTTTCTTTTCCGTTTTAGCGGATTTTCAAGATATATATCCTTGATAAAAAAAGTAGATGGCGGTACTTTTCGGACAGTCTGACCATTGTCAATGAAGGTTCATAACTTATGTTATGGACTTTTTTTGTTGCCTCTTGGTAATTTATAAATTGCTCTATGCTGATATTGAAAGTAACTTCGATTGCGTTCCCCGCAGATACCGTTATTCGGTCAATGAGGTGTGCTATAATCATTTTCTTGACTTCCATCTCACTGCCATTAAAAATGTTTGCCCAATTTAGAAGCTTATTGTGGATAGGCTATACTAAATAGGACAATTTGATTCTGAACAGTGATATAATAAAAATATATGTCATGGGAGGAATTAAGATGGCACAGGGTAAACGTTATGAGGAAACATTCAAAAAACAGATAGTAGCTTTGTTTAATGGTGGGAAATCACTGGCAGATCTCAAT
>JALNWH010000222.1 GCA_023230985.1 Bacillota bacterium | reverse complement strand
TTATTAATAATTGAATCCGTATCAAGATAAATAAAACCGGAAATATTACATGAATTACTGACATTCCTTCTCTCAATTTCAAAATCAACAACTGTATCAAAAGAGGTCACAGGAAAACAGAATACAGCAGAAACATCCTTTGGTATTAAACTGTTCTCCATTTTCTTTTTATATTCAAATACATCGGGTATTATTATACTTTCACCTGTTTGCCTTGCCTTTTCAGTAATATATTTATAAAAACTAAGGTTTTCATTTTTAAAATTAGTATATATAAATCTTAAACTACTCCTATCATCAGTAATTGCCAGAAAAGCATTTTTTGCTTGTGTATAATCTTTTAATATTTCCACTAATTCTTTCATGCTTTCCTCTATACTGCTGCTAAAATTATTGATTCTATAAAGAAAATCCGACATAAGTTTCCCGGACATATCCGCTTTTTCTTCCCCATCTATCCCATATACCAAATTGTTGTCCTTGATTAATAAATCTTTAAACTTTTTATAATAAAAATATTCGCTTATGATATTATCAACATCCTCATTATCTTCCTTTAGTGCAGCATAACCAAAAAATAAATCCTTTTTACCTGTCATTCCTTTAGCTAGGCTTAACAGTTCCTCTTTAACAGTATATTTATTATGAGATTTTATAAAATTAATTTTATAATCTTTTGGCACCCCGTCAACCAGGATTCTCAGACAATTAAAAGAAGTCAACATGTAACGTAATGCACGATTAATATCACCGGACTTTGCAATTTCCAATCCTATTGCCTTATAAATCTTCCATCTTAATTCGTTATTATCAAATTTATCTGCATCATCAACCAAGTCTTTCAACAGATCCAGTCTTTTTCTCCCGCTAAGAATCATAGCGTACAAGTATCTAAAATTCAAATTCAACTGCGGTATATTGCTAAACTTTTCACATTCTTTCGATAATTCTACAAAGCTTTGAGCTCTTTTAGTATCATCCTTTTCTAAATATAATTCAGCTATTTTATTGCATGCCAATCCGGATACCCTATAATCCTTTTTTTCAAACAGCAAAACACATAACTCCCTTAGGTCATTATAGTCCATTTCCTTTGTCAGTTTAATTTTGCATAAAGTGTTAATAATGGCTAAATCTGAATCTATATGAACATTCCACGATTTGGCAAGTCCCAAGGCTTTTTCAGACTTAATAAAAGCATCTTCATACATACCCATTGAATATAGGAATATAGATTCACTGATATAGTATTGATATATAGCATCTCCCGTATCCTTATAGCAAAAAATTATATCTTTAGCTTTATTTATATAATTTTTATATTTATTATAATCTTCCATTTCCAAGCTTATCATAGAACAACTAATATATAATATCGCTTGAGTATAGATATTTGGAAAACTTTCCATTAATTTTAGGGCTTTATTATAATAAACAAGGCTATCTTTAAATGCATCTTCCCTTTTGTAGGTCTCAGCCAGATTGTTATAGCTTTTTATTAAATAATGTGTGTTATTGGTTCTTTGGCAAATAATTATTGCCTTTTCAAAACATTCTTTTGATTTTTGAGCATCTCCGTAATAAATACTGTAAACAATGCCTAGATTATTCATTGCCATTATTAAGCTATCGTATAATTTCAGCTCCTCTAATATTTCCATACTTTCATTTAATGCTTCAATAGCCTCTTTGAAGCGAGATTTTTTAACTAAAGCCGCACCATATACAGATAAAAACATACCATAATAGTGCTTATTCTCTTTGTCCAAATCCTTTAATACTTTTTCAATAATTTTTATACAAGTATTTAATTTTCTTCTATATATCAACAAATCACTCAGGGCCAAAATAAGATCAAACATCCCGTTCTTATAATTACTTGCCTTTATCTCTCTTTTTGCTAATCTTGAATATTCCAAACATTTTTTTATATTATTGAGTCTATAATACACATATATCTTTTTAATATAAATGTCTGTTATTAAGTGTGCATCACCAAGCTTCTTTGCCTTAACTTCTGCAATTTCATATTGTTTTAGACTTTTATTGTCTTTTGAAATTTGATAGTATAATTCACCCAATCTCATACTTACTTCAATAACTTTGGAAAGGTCTGATTCTTTTTCAACTAAATCGTAGGCTTCTTCTAGAAATTGAATCGCTTGGTTGGTAAGATGATTTTTAATCATATCCTTTGATGATTTTAACAAGTAATCAATTGCTTCAGAGCTTCTGCCACTCTTAGCCATTTGATAAATAAGCTCATCTTTATTTTCTCTTTTTTCTAGTTTATACTTTTCCTTAAGCATTTGAGATGCTTTTTCATGATATTTTAACTGATTATAATCACTGATAGATTCATATACATTCTTTTTTAAACTGATAGAAGTAAAATCATAAGTAATACCCCAATCGTCCATTTTTTTTGATAAAATGTTTAAGTAAACAACTCTGTCCAAAAACGGCAACAGTTCCTGAGCATCGAATACAGACATACTTTCCAAAATATCTATAGGCACCGGCATCTTAAATATTGAAATTATGTCTAAAACTATTCTTTTATCAGGTTCCAGTTTATTAATCCTGTTTTTAAGAATATCATCAATATCTACTGATAATGTAATTTTTGAAAAATCTATATCCTCTAGCACCCAATTTGCTTTATCATCTACATATATAAGTTTTTCTGAAAAAGCAGCACATATAGTTTCGTATACCAAATGAGGATTCCCTTC
>JALNWH010000221.1 GCA_023230985.1 Bacillota bacterium | reverse complement strand
TCCAATTCAGACTGATGATGTTTTGGAACAAAAAATAGTGGAGTCTACTCTTTGGAAGACAGAGCTTATAGGTGTTATTATTTCTACCGCTCTTATAATTTGGGTAATGACTTTATATTTTCCACCTAAGTATACATTTTTACTGAGTTTTGTCGGTGTAGTCGGTACCTTTGTGCTTCCTCTATTCTACTTAAGCGGGGTAGTACCCGTTAGCTACGGACTAATACGAATACTAAAGGCGAAGAAGGATATTGAAAAAGGATTGCCCATAGAAAAACCTGATTATAAAAGAGTAAGGAGGCGCATAATTGCATTAAATATTACAACATTAATTTTTGGGGCATTGATTGCATCAGCATTTATAGCAGATTCATTTTTCAGACCTAAGATTATAGCTACATCTCTAACGGGGCCTGTAATTGGGTTAATAATAGGATTAATTTTCAGGTACTTTATAAAGAAAAAATCAACGGATAAAAAAGATAATGTGCTTTATGTGACTTTTGCCATAATGGGTGTTGTATTCCTTTCTGCTATAACAAATTCTTTTTTAAGCGGTGTTAACATGGATTCAGGATACAAAATTGACAGTATACCTGATGGATATCCCATAATAACCATATCGGATTTATTGGTGGGTGATCAAAAAGGTGAATTGCTTAATAGGGAGTTTGACCCCGGAATGAGCCCCATTGTCCCCAAGCATTATGCTCTATCTGAGCTTTGGTTTGATAATATTTCAAACACAAATCTATATGTTAGATACTATAAAACTATTAATCCTGGCTTTTCCCAGAAGATTTTTAAAGGTATAATATCAGAAATGGAAAGAGGCATTAAGTGGAAGGGCATGACCTTTTTTGAGAAAACTATAATTTATGATAATGATATGAAAAATTTATGGAAGGTTGACGAACTGGCACTAACACAAGAACTGGATGAAATTATAGTACTAAAAGGAAATATAGTAGTGCGACTATTCGGAGATATAGATTTTGAAGATAAATATGTAAGGGAGTTAATTATCGACAGGTTTTTCACGGAATGATTTTATCATGTTTTTAAAAGCATGGGATTACCTTCTTGAAAGATGTGAAATGGATAGAAAATTAGACAAAGACTGTAGTAGTGATACTTATAAAGATATGCTAGAATAAATAAGCATATATTATTTATAGGAGTTTTATAATGGATAAAGAATTAAAGTGTTTGCGTTGCGGTAATCCGTTGACGTTGGTAGAAAAAGATAGAATACAATTAGGAGATAAGGCTATACCTTTTTCTAATTTTGCTTCAGGTTCACTAAAAGTAGTTATTTATTATTGGAAAGGCTTATTGTATTATCTCTATAAAAAATTTAGCGTAATAGTTTTATTGTCAATCTCTATTAAATCCTCATCCTTCATGCGCTTTAATTCACGAAAAAGCGAAGGCCTTTGCACTCCAAAATAATCAGCTAGCTGCTTTTTTGATATAGGAAGGCGTATTACATGTGAATTTTGTTTTTCAGACATATCTATCAAATAATCCATCAGGTTTTTTCTTAGGCTTTTTTGTGTATACATGGCTATTCTTTCATTAATGCCCTGGGAGTTAAGAGATAGAGACCTGACGAAGGGCATAACGAAAGTATAATCCTTCATCAACTCCGTAACCGCATCTTTATGTATATGAAAAAGGACACAATCCTCAGTGCAATAGATATTCATAGGGTATTTATTTTCATCCCCAAATAACAGATTGGCACCTATAACGCTATCTTTTTTAAATTCAAATACAATTGTCTCTGAACCGTTGGAAGCTAGAGAATATGCTACTAAGCCACCGGATAAAACAATATCTATTCCTAAACATCTTGAGCCATGTTCATGTACCGTCATCCCTTTATAAAATGAACGCTTTACAATTTGGTTGTTATTTATAAAATCTGTTAAATATTCTTTGTCGATGCTTTTAAAAATATTGAGACTGCTTAATTCCTTTATCAATTATTACACCTCCAATATAGTTGGGGCAGAAGGCCTTGTCTGCCCGAAGAAACCTATCGGGGCTTGGCTAAATAAATTATAACAAAAAGAAACTTATGTGTCTATTATCATGGGAAAACAGATGATAGAATAACAGTAATCAAAAAAGGGGGTATTCTACATGGATGTTTTCACAATGGCTATATGGGTAGGCACCTTAATATTTTTAGCATTTTCCTTTGTTAAAAATAAAGAAAGAACCAAAAAAGCACTTAAAATGGCTTTAGGTATGGGAAAAGGAATGGCTTTAAGTATATTTTCCATTATTTTTGCAATAGGATTGATTTTGACCTTGTTACCTCCGGATAAAATAGCAAGCTTTGTATCAAAACAATCAGTTCTATTAGCTACAGTGGTTTCTGCATTAATCGGAACAATAACCTTAGTTCCGGCTTTTATTGCCTTTCCCCTTGTTGGGACATTGGTTAATGCAGGTGTCGGGGTAGTACCGGCTGTATCTTTTCTAACAACCTTGACTATGGTTGGCATAGTAACATTCCCTTTGGAAAAGAAGGAATTTGGTGCAAAGTTTACTGCTGTTCGCAACGGTTTTAGCTTTTTATTTGCTATATTTATCGCATTAGTAATGGGGGTAATAATATAATGATTTTAGAAAAAATAAAAGAAAACATGTTCTTGATATTTATTGCCTTTGTGTATCTTGCCATATTTATAATAAATCCCGCGATGGGGATTAATTCAGTTAAAAACAGCACTTATTATATTAAAGAAATGATTATGATTATGCCTGTCATATTTGTACTTACCG
>JALNWH010000220.1 GCA_023230985.1 Bacillota bacterium | reverse complement strand
GCAATTTTAATTGCTTCATCTTCAGTTATATACGACATAGACATATTAGTCATGCTATCAGCATTGCTTAAGTATGACAGTTTAATGTTTTCATCAGGGTTGGTTGCCATATACAAGTTACCATCTGATGTCAACTGAATTATAACTTGTTGTTTCCATGTTGGAATGTCATTTATGAATTTTGTCCATACAAAAAAATGAATCGTCCCACTTCCTATCTTATCATCGTCCATTCTATAGATTCGATAGTCATTTTCACCAATAAACTTATCGAGATACTGTTTTGATAATTGTTGAAGCTCTTCTCTTTTCAGTGTTTTTCCGTCAGGCACGTAATTTGAATATGATAGGGATTGAGATATCTTTTCGTTTTCAATAAACACCAAATGCCAATCACCTTCTTCGTAGACATACCAAAATATATCATCATTGCTATCTTTGTAACTTAAACTGTCACCTTGCTTTTCTTCAAAAGCAAGATTAACGTATGACCCATCACCAAATTCGTGTATTAAATTAGGAAGCGGATTATCGCCATTTAAAGTAGAATCATCAGGTAAGCTAAAATCAATATCCTCTGTTGAAAAAGGCATTGCAACAGACGAAACCTCATTTTCTTCTACGGTATCGTTTGCGCTTTTCATATAATATATTGTACATACTATAGCAGCTAACAGTATTACTACCAAGGCAATTATAATTATTTTCTTCATAATAACTTCTCCATTTCACTTAATAAAGACTTAAATGATTCTATTTATTTCACATAGCAATAGGTTAATAATTAATATTTTGTCGACACATCCTCTCTGGTAATGCTACCATCTCCATATATTCTAACATAGCGTTCACCAATAGAATAGTTTGCACTATGGCTGTACCAAGCATCGCGACATGATTTCATAATACTTTCATTTAAGGTTCTCCCTTCATTGATAAACTCATTTATAAACAGCGGTAGCCAAACTTCAACAGCACTTGGAACTTGATAAATGTCCCACCCTACAGTACATCTAGCACCTTTTGTTTGTACATATTCTGCAAAGTTCCCATGTCTAGTACCATCTTTTGCTGAATTACAAGCTTGAAATATTGCTAATGTCAGATCGCTTAATGCGCCATTTGGTAAATCACTTAAATTTGGACTTGAAAACCAATACTTTTCAGCATATACACTTTGTAAATACAGATACTCATTGTTGTTGTTTAGTACAGATGGTTTTAATACACCGCCACCACCTTCAGATAAAGCATCTACTCCATGTCCAGTATAATATAAAAAGTTAGTACCTTGAATGTCGGTCATAAATTGTGATGCTGTTTCTGAAGCTTTAGTCCTAACGTAAGTCGACAAACTTGAAAAATGCGGGTGTAGATAATAACCTTCCCATCTTGTATCTAAACCATCATTATAAACCATATTGAGCGTATACATATTGTATATGTAATTTTGAGTTTTCACTACATAATTAGTGTTGCATTTTCTTTCACTTATATTCCATATCTCTATATAATATCCTCTATATGCTTCTACCTTTGTACTTAAAATGATAAAGCTACCGGGCATTACAAATCCAGATGTGATAATCTTTGTATGATCACTATTCCACATTTGTACACAATACTCATTGTCAGGATTAGTCTCGTTATTTGTTACGTAGATATTAGCATAGCCGTTTTTATTATATGCAGTGAAAAAACAATCTTTATCTCCAGCTGTTGATAATGATGCGTTCATAACAACTCCTTCATATAAATAATTGGCACGTGTATAATAGTTGTTATCTTCCATTTCGTACGTCTCACCTCCGCATGCTGAGGATTCTAAGGAATAAAAAAATGTAAAACTAATAATAACCGCAATAACCAATATACTACTTACCAACCGTTTGCTATAATTAAATAATTTCAAATAAATCACATCCTTTTTTTAATATTATTTTATCACTATACTATTGAAGTTAAAAAATCTGAGCATTTACCTTGTTGATATATTCCCTACCATCTTTTGTGTTTAATACCTCGTCTAAAAAGTCATTCCATCCTTCTTCTATCGACTTTCCTTCGGCTTCATATATTATTGTATTTAATCTGCTTTCGTACCAATTGGGATTAAACATGTCAGTATTGTTGCTATCAATCTTATACAGCATAAAATATATGTCCGCATTTAGAGTTAGTGTATGTATGTCTTTTATTTGCTGGTTTGATTGTCTACGCTCCAGCATCCAAGCAGGGTAATCAGGTGTTTTCTCTTCTGTCGGCTTACTAAACTCGTGCGAGACAATTTGACTAATCAGACTTGATGGATACTTATCCCACAACTTTCTTGCTTCTGTTTTTTGTACCTTTCCTGTTGAATCAATAGTATAGTCTTTTCCTTTTATGCCATAGTTAATCACGTCAGTACCTTCCTGAGTTATTGTCCATTCATAGAAATCCAGTATTCTTTCTATCTTTTCAGGTTCGATTTTTGAATTAATTACATTAATATATTGCTCAAGCTTTTCAGGCCATCTTCTTTCTGAATTATTATCTTTTTTTAGAGGTAATATTTCTCCTAACACATCATTTACATTCTGCTCTTTGCCATTTATATGAGGTAATTTCCCATATAAATCTTCGTGAGTTTCAGCAAACTTATTTGAATTTTCATTTAACCAATACTTATTTGAATTCCCACATGCTATACCCGCATTGTTATCTGTAAGCTGAGCAAATCCATTATGTCCGTAATAATTGTCAGGTAGCAATTCTTCTTTATATGCTCTGTTCCAGTATTTAATAGCCTCATACATCCCGCTTGATACAAAGCCCGGCACAT
>JALNWH010000219.1 GCA_023230985.1 Bacillota bacterium | reverse complement strand
CAAAGTTATGTCTGATATTTTAGAAATGACTAGATTAAAAATAGGATTTAATATCCTATGAGATTTGCAAGTTCTACAGTGATTTCTTTCACTGTTAGAAACTATATTAATTGTACAAGGAGGAATGTAGATGAAAAAACTGATTTCCATTGATGAAGCTGTCAATATGATTCATGACGGAATGACAATAATGGTCGGCGGGTTTTTGGGATGTAAAAATCCCTTTAGAATGATTGATGCATTGATAGAAAAAGGAGTAAAAGATATTACTCTAATAGCGAATGATACAGCTTTTCCCGAGATAGGGTTAGGTAAACTTATTGTAAATAAGCAAATAAAAAGGCTGATAACATCTCATATAGGAACTAACAAGGAAACAGGTAATCAGATGAATGCGGGAGAGTTGGAAGTAGAATTAGTACCCCAAGGCACTTTAGCGGAAAGAATTAGAGCAGGCGGTGCCGGATTAGGCGGGATACTGACTCCCACAGGACTTGGGACTGTAGTAGAAGAGGGGAAAGAAATCATTGAAGTAGACGGTAAAAAATATCTATTAGAAAAACCGTTAAAGGCCGATATAGCACTTATAGTTGGTAAAAAGGTTGATAAAAAAGGTAATATTCAATATAACAAAGCTACAAGGAACTTTAATCCATTAATGGCAACAGCTGCGGAAACAGTAATAGTAGAAGCAGATGAGATAGTTGAAGTCGGCGAAATTGATCAGGATAATGTAATGACTCCCGGTATTTTTGTAGATTATATAGTGGGAGGTGCCAAGTAATGGATAAAAACGCTATTAGAAATTTTATTGCAAAAAGAGTTGCACAAGAGCTAAAAGATGGTGACGTAGTAAATCTGGGAATAGGGTTACCTACTTTTGTTGCTAATTTTATTCCTGAAGGCATTGATATAACATTACAGTCAGAGAATGGATTTGTCGGCATGGGGCCTGCTCCTGCGGAAGGGGAAGAAGACTGCGATATGGTAAATGCCGGTGGGCAGCATGTTACAATACTACCCGGAGGTGCATTCTTTGACAGTGCCGAATCCTTTTTGATTATCAGAGGCGGCCATGTTGATGTTACTGTGCTAGGGGCTTTGGAAGTTGACGAGAAGGGTAATTTAGCAAATTGGATGGTGCCCGGTAAAATGGTTCCCGGAATGGGCGGAGCAATGGATTTGGTAACAGGGGCTAAAAAAGTTATAATAGCCATGAACCATACAGCCAAGGGAAATCATAAAATTTTGAAAAAATGCAGACTGCCTTTAACGGCAATGGAATGTGTAGATTTGATAGTAACAGAAATGGGTGTAATGGAAGTTACGGATAAAGGTTTGCTATTGAAAGAAATTAATCCGGAATTTACTGTAGAAGATATACAAAATGCAACGGAAGCCGAATTGATTATTCCTGATGATTTAAAGAAAATGGCCGTATAAGTAAATACTTAACAATAAAACAGCTACGTTTAACGTGGCTGTTTTATTTATAAAAGTAAAATTCGTTACTTTGTACCTTTCTTTACTATCGCTCTAAATCTACCCTCACTGTCTCCCTAGATTTTCTCCTGCTGTCACTCCAAATCCTCTCCCGCTGTCACTCTGAGCGACAGCGAAGAGTCTTTTCCAATTTGCAAGAAATATTGAGAAAAATCACGTATTTAAGGTATATATTAAGGAAATGACGGATAAATTAACTAAACCATGATATATAATATTTGAATAATAAAAAAACAGGTGCTAAAATATAATCAAAGGTCAAAGAAAGTCAAAGTCTAGAACGAAATTAAAATAATTATTTAAAAATTTGGAGGTGTCGTGTATGTTTTTAGTACCTTATGGAAGAAGGAGTAAGGCGTTGAGCCAAAGGCCTCAAAGTATTTTCGATATTGACAACATGTTTGATAACTTTTTTAACGATTCCTTTATGCCGGCATTATTTACCGGAGATACACAGCTTAAGGTTGATATTAAAGAAAATGAAAAAGAATATATTGTTGAGGCGGATTTGCCAGGCATAAATAAAGAGGAAATCAATGTTGAATTAAACAATGATAGGCTGACAATAGCTGTAGAAAGAAAAGAAGAAGTTAATGAAGAGAAGGAAAACTATATTAGACGTGAAAGAAGAAGCGGCAGTTACTGCAGGAGCTTTATGGTTGAAAATGTTAAACAAGACGATATAGTAGCAAAATTCGAAAACGGAGTATTATCGCTGTCATTACCTAAAAAAGAAGCAGAAGTAAAAAAAACAAGTAAAATAGAAATTGAATAAAGTCTATCAAAAAGAAGGAGGGTATATCCCTCCCTTTTTTGTTTATCGCTTACTGCCTTAATTGAATATAAACTTTACCAAAATCAAAATATATTATAAAATATGAATTACTATAGAATTTATATAAATATATTAAAATTAAAATACAATTAATTGTTCGGAGGTATACATATGATACAAGAAAAAGGAAACATATCAATTCATGCGGAAAATATTTTTCCCATCATTAAAAAATGGTTATATTCTGATAAGGACATTTTTTTAAGAGAGCTTATCAGCAATGGAGTGGACGCCATAAATAAGCATAAAAGGCTTGTATCCATTGGAGAAACAGAAGTGTCGGATGAAGAAAAGTATAAGGTAACAGTTAGCTTCAATAAAGATGATAAGACTATTAAAGTAATTGATAATGGTATCGGTATGACAGCGGACGAGGTTAAAAAATATATAAACCAAGTTGCTTATTCCAGTGCCGAGGAATTTTTAGAAAAATATAAAGATAAGGTTGGTGAAGAAGCCGATATCATAGGACATTTCGGGCTGGGCTTTTAT
>JALNWH010000218.1 GCA_023230985.1 Bacillota bacterium | reverse complement strand
GTGTCAAACTCCCGTAATTATACTACACAATTTTAAGAGATACAACACTACAAAACCATAACATTTTTTGTATTAGATGTCACGTTAAAGTTCAGACATAAAAATCAAATCAGTTATAACTATTGACTTTCATAGCTTAAAAGTATAACATAAAAAAGGCTTCTTTATTTTATGTTCGGGGCATAGCGCAGTTTGGTAGCGTGCTTGGTTCGGGACCAAGAGGTCGCAGGTTCAAATCCTGTTGCCCCGACCATTGAAATATTGCTTTAAAACAAAAATATATGAAATGAACACATGCTTTAATATAAAAAGAGTAACACTTGTGGTTACTCTTTTTGATTGCATTGAACATACTAGGAAGTTTGTTAAATTTCTGAATCTTTTTTAACTCTTTTATAAAAAAATGTTTTAACCGGTTCAAGTTTATATTTTTGTGACATTATAATTTGTTCCGTACTTCCAACAAAAAGAATACCATATTCAGATAAAGAATGGTTAAAATTTTTATATACAATATCTTTAGCATCTTCAGTAAAATATATTAAGACATTTCTGCAAACAATTAAGTCGCAATTTAATGGGTATCTATCTTTTAAAAGATTGTGATGCTCAAATTGAACACAATTCTTTATTTCTTCGCTTATTTTAAAAGAATTATTTATTTTTTTAAAATACTTTGAAATAAAATCTTTAGGTAAATTAGTTAAACTTTTTTCAGAGTACAATCCCAACTTTGCTTTATCTATAGCACTAGTATCAACATCAGTAGCTAATACTTTTATCTTATTTAAATCAAGAAACTTTGATAATAGCATAACTAATGAATATGGCTCTTCACCGGTAGAGCATGCTGCACTCCATACCTTTAATGTGCTACTGTAGTTAAACAAGTATGGCAAGATTTCCCTTTCCAAGACATCCCATTGGGTTGGGTTTCGGAAAAATTCAGATACATTAATCGTAAGATAATTAATAAACTCATCATATAATTTTTTATCTAATGTTAGGGAATTAAAAAATGATTTATATGTACTATGACCTTTTCTGCTAATGAAAGAATTTATTCTCCTTTTCATCTGCCTTTCTTTGTAAAATGAGAGATCTAATCCGGATAGTTTTAAAAAATCTTTTTTAAAAAGCTCATAATCACCAAGCATATTTCGACCCCTTTAATTCTTTATATTTTGTTGTTTTTTAGTATATATGAAGCTATTTTATCATATAATCAGAATAAAAAGAAGCCGTGATATATAACATATATCACGGAAATAGAATGTAAAGGGGGTCTCAATGTATTTTGTGAGGTCATATTTATTATTTGCAATATTTTAAATTTAATACATAAAACTGTTGAATAGAGTAGAGAAATAATTGCTAAGAATTATTTCCCTCTCGTTGAACCGTACATACGGGTCTCGTATACGGCTCTACAATTTATATTCCAACTTTTCTTAGATAATAATTTAAAGGATTGAGCAAACCAGCTCTTTCCTTTGTTTTTATTTCAAGCAGTGGAGGGTTTAGAATGAAATTCACTACATTCATGCCACACCTTTTATACCAGCCCAATCTAGAGTTAGCTACCTTGAAGATACTTTCTTTGTTAAATCCATTCCTATATTTCCTGTTCAAGTAAAACAGGTTTTTGAAAATGGTCTTTGGGTTTTTCCATTGTTTTATAATGATTACCCTTATTTTATGTCTCAGCCATTGGCCAAATTCATCAATGAATTGCTTCATCATTCCAATGCGAAAATAATTTACCCAACCCATAACTATTTGATTTACCCTTTTTATAGTTACTGCCAGTGGTCTTGCAATCGCTTTTCCTCTTTTGAGATATTCACCTATTACCTGATATAGCTTCGCTTTCTTCTCATTTGTAGGTTTTACTTTCCACTCTCCACCATTCTTTAAGAATGTGAAGCCTAGATACTTACTTCTCATAGGTCTGACCACTTTGGATTTTGTAGCATTCACTTTCAAAAATAGCTTTCTTTCTATCCAACTTGATATAGATGTCATAACTCTATTTGCTGCCTTTTCACTTCTGGTAAATATCAGCACATCATCTGCATATCTTACAAAACGCAGACCACGACTCTCTAATTCTTTATCCAGCTTATCAAGATATACATTTGAAAGTATGACTGAAATCGGTCCTCCTTGGGGTACTCCAGTTTTTGTAGCTTTAATAATCCCTTTCTCCATTACTCCTGCCCGTAAATATTTACGAATAAGATTTAGGACACTACTATCATTCACTTGTTCTCTAAGAATTTGGATTAACTTATCGTGGTTTACTTTATCAAAGAACTTCTCAATGTCTATGTCTATCAGCCATTCATACCCTTCGTTTAGGTATTCCAGTGCTTGTTTAATTGCATCGTGGCAACTCCTATATGAGCGAAAGCCATAACTATAGTCACTGAATATCTTTTCATAGATGTCTGTTATTGGCTGTGCTACTGCTTGTTGAATTGTCCTGTCTAATGCAGTTGGGATACCTAGAGGTCTTTGTTTTCCATTTGCTTTAGGTATATATACCCTTCGCACAGGTTTGGGAAAATAGCTTCTGTTTCTTAGTGAACTTATTATTGCCTCCCTATTTTCTCTGATATGCTTTCCCAACTCTTTAACTGTAATTCCATCTATTCCACTTGAGCCTTTATTGGCGATCACCTTTTTATAGGCCCGGTTTAGATTTTCCTTTGATAATACCACTTCCATTAAGTCCATTGTTGTTACTCCTCTTTCTACTATAAGATTTCTACATATCGCCCCTCTGGATATAAATGATATCCCTCGGTTACGTTCCTACTCTTCTCATTCATC
>JALNWH010000217.1 GCA_023230985.1 Bacillota bacterium | reverse complement strand
TCATTTTCTCTTGTTTTATATATTTTTTTATGGTTTTTAAGCAAACCCAGGGCCTGAGCAAACTTTGTAACTAAAAGGCAGAAAGGACTCGTAACCATTACAAACGCAGGTATACAGCACGAGAAAACTTTGTAACTGCTCAAGCAAACTTAAATGGAAATCGACAAAGTAAGAAATCAAAAAATATTGAAATATGGATTATAAAATAAAAAGATTTATTTAAAACCTCAGTATTTAGCCATCTAATAGGAACAGGGTTTAAAACAAGCATTATATATGTTGAAAATTCAGGTGCACTACGTTAACATCACATCCAAGAAGTCTGAAAGAAAGGAAGATTTGTATGGCAAAGAGAGACACTTCTTGGACGCTGACCAAATATAGAAGGTTTTTATCAGAGAATCGTGGTGCAGGGGAATTTGCTTCTTATAAGCCGTGGCTTACCATCCAAGACTTTCCCTCAAGAGGTAGGGTTACTCGGGTTAAGGGTTGGAAAACAAACCGTATACATCATTTCTTCTCCGATTTGCAAACAAAATGTTTCTACGCCTTTGAATGGGATGATGAAGTATTAGATATAAGGGAACACTATCCCCTTTTGGATCTAAGGGAAGTGGTTAAAGATAACAAAGACTTAAAGCAAGAATTCTTTAGCAATAAAGAACCCCCATATATCCTGACCACTACATTTTTACTAACAACAAAGGGCAATAGGTATATTGCCAGGTCGGTAAGCCCTGCAGCCGACTTAGGTAAAAAATCAGTTTCAGATAGACTAGAAATTGAAAGAAGGTATTGGCAAGCCAAACAAATTGATTTTGGTATTATTACTCAAAAAGATATACCCAACAGGCTTGTAAAGAATGTTGAATGGATACACCAAAGTTTATACTCTTATTTAGAAAGAGGTATAGGGGAGGATTCAATAAAGGTTTATTCTGGTGGTCTATTAGATAAATTCAGGTACAATAATCATTCAATTAGAAAGGTAACAAGTGATTTTGACAAGGAAAATGACCTTGAAGAAGGCACAGGCCTGTTTGTATTCAAATACCTTTTAGCATCGAAATTAATAATTGCTGATATGAATAAACCCATAGATATAGCAAAAAGAAATCCTGAAATAAGAATTGATTGGTTCAGGGGTGATAGATATGCTGCCAATCAATAGCATAATAATGTACGAAATAGAAAAAGGGAAGTGTTATGAAAGAATATTATACCATCGTGGAGATACCGTTTATCTGATTGATATATATGGAAATTCTATGCCTTATATAGCATCTACTTCCCATATACAAACAGGTTTAGAAAAAGGGACTATACAGTTTCTTGAAATAGAACCTTTTATAATTATTGCAAGTGAAGACGAAATCCTACCTAAACATAAAAAGATAAGGGATAAGGCCTATGATGCCGTCAAGGAGATTATAAGTATTCAACCGGATATTTATATCCCAAATAAAAGAACAAGGCTAGTAAGAGATTATGTACATTCTATTCATGAAACAACGGCTATGAGATATTTAAAGAGGTATTGGCAAAGGGGTATGCATAAAAACGCACTACTTCCTGACTATTATAATTGTGGTGGGCAATCTACTACTGCCAATAGGGAAACCTTCTCCATTACATCAGAAGTAATAAAAATCTTCAATACAGCCCTCAATCGCTTCTACTACAACTCCTCCCAAAAAACTCTAACCCTAACCTATGAACTGATGATTAAGGAGTATTTTACAGAAGAGGGTATTATTAAAAATAATATTCCTTCGTTACGACAATTCAGGTATTGGTTTAATAAGGAAAGGAATATAAAGAAAGAGATATCCACAAGGCATAGTAGTAAGGAATACGAATTAAAGCATAGAGGGTTAACAGGGTCAGCAACAGAAGAGGCTTTTGGACCCGGTGCAGTATTTCAGATAGATGCTACAGTTGGAGATGTATATTTAGTATCTCGCTTCAATAGAAACTGGATTATAGGAAGGCCTGTAATCTATGCAATAATAGATGTGTTTTCAAGATGCGTGGTAGGGATCAACATATCCTTAGAAGGCCCCTCTTGGATAGGTGCAAGTGTTGCCCTAACAAATGTAGTTACCAACAAGGTTATTTATTGTAGAGACCTTGGGATAGAAATAGGTGAAGATGAGTGGGATTTTTGTAGCACCCTACCAGAAGCCATTGTTGCCGACAGAGGAGAACTGGAAGGATACAATGTAGAATCTTTAATATCCGCCTTTGGCATAAAGATTCTTAACACAGCCTCCTACCGTGGAGACTTTAAATCTGTAATTGAAAGATACTTTTCCACCCTTGCACAACATACAAAACCCTTTATGCCTGGGGCAATCAAAAGTCAATACCGTGAGAGAGGAGAACAAGACTACAGGCTTTCGGCCACCTTGGATTTAGAGCAATTTACTCAAATAATAATAAAATGCGTCCTATATCACAACAACCACCATTACTTAAAAAACTATGTTAGAAGTGAAGATATGATTGCAGACGGTGTTGAACCTATTCCAAGGTTAATATGGGAATGGGGTATAGTTAACAGGACTGGGAAACTAAGAACAGTGGATGAGAATCTATTAAAACTAAACTTGCTACCAAATGATAAGGCTACTGTAACTCAACATGGAATAAGATATAAAAGTATGCTCTATGGTTCTAAAAAATCATTAAAAGAACGCTGGTTTGAAAAAGCAAGGAATAATGGTGTGTTTTGCAATAATAAAATGCAACTTTATGAAAAAAATATTTACAACATCCCGGTTTACAAATATGCAATTAATTGTATTTGATTAATGAATTCTGTAATCGATAACTTGGGCCATTAAAT
>JALNWH010000216.1 GCA_023230985.1 Bacillota bacterium | reverse complement strand
GTCTTTATATTGGCTATCCGGAAGAAGTCACTTTAGCCAACTATGAAATCATTCATACTGAAATAATGTATCCAGATGGCGGTGAAATGGTTTTTATAAGTCAAAAAAACCTTTCTGATTTTTGTTTTATTAAGATTAAACATGACATAAATGGTGATGAAATTATTTTATCTGAAGGTGAAATCATTTTTGAACTTAGAGAGTGGAATTCTAAGGAGGCGATTGCGGTCACAACATATGTAGCGGGATCTATTCCGGATATAGGAATTACTTTTACCGATGAAAATGGTGTGCGCAGGTATTATTATATTGTATTAAGCGGGATGGATGGTTCGTTGAGTTTAGAAGAGTTTGAAAATGGCAAAAAACTTTTCTAAGAATTAGCCGGTTATGCTAAATAATAGAATGCTGGATTATACACTTTAGCCGAGGCTTTAAAGAGAGCAGGGGGGCGGTTCGAGAACCGGGAAAAACTCCGGAGAATGAAACACAGGTTTTTGCTTAAAAGTACAAATTATATTTACCAACCGAAGTAGATAAGAAGATAAAACAGGTAAGCATAGAAATATGTAGATTTGCATAGAAAAATGTGTTATATATAGTATAATACAAAAAAAATACATATTTTTTCCCGACGAGAGAGGAGCAAGCAAAATGGCGACGGATGAGGCTTTATACAAGGCTTATCTTGATGGAGATGATGCTAGCTTGGCATCGTTAATGGAACTGTATGGAGACAAGCTAACTTTTTACATAAATGGCTACCTCTACGATATGCACGATTCAGAGGACCTAATGATTGAAGCTTTTGCTTATCTTATATCAAAAAAACCATGCATTAGGGAAGGCTGCTTCAAGTCATATTTGTATAAAATCGCTCGAAATCTTTCATTGCGATTTGTTAAAAGAAAGCATTTAAAGCATAACTTCAGTTTTGAAGAAATTGAGAAAGAACCTGAAAGCAAAATACTTATAGAAGAAATTGTACAAAAAGAGGATTTTAACCAAAGCCTTTATTTATGTATGGACCGGTTAAAGCCTGATTATAGAGAAGCCCTATATCTTGTATATTTTGAAGATATGCATCATTCCGAAGCCGCTACTGTTATGGGGAAAAGCAAAAAACAGGTATCAGATTTAGTATATCGGGGAAGGAATTCCTTACGAAAATACTTGGAACAGGAGGGAATTACTAATGCGGAATACTGAAGAGCGAGTTTTGGCTGTTAAATTGCGCGCTAAAGAAATTGAAGATCAAAAACGGATACACAGGGGGCGTATTTTATGTATCAGCTCTTTCGCTGCCTGTTTACTATTTCTTGTAGGGATATCATTTGTTATGCCGGGCGTAATGGGTTCTATGACTGATGATGGGTATACCAATTTTGGTACAGCAGCCAGCATATTTGATGGAAGTAATTATTTTGGATTTATCCTTATAGGATTTCTTGCTTTTGCTCTTGGAGTTAGCGTAACAATTTTATCTTATAAAATTAAGCAGATAAATTACTTATATCAAGAAGACAAGGAGGACAAAGATGATTGAACTTCTTGATAATTTTTCACAGCTTTTAATAACATTGCTGGCTACTATAGGTGCAGGAATTCTATTTTATAAAAGACGTGTACAAGCATATTTACTTCTCACTTGTTTTTTTGGTACTTTTATGTTGGGTACACTTTATTGGACTCTTCACTTTTACTTATTTAATTATACACCTCAAGTTTTCTATGTATCAGAGCTTGCATGGATTGCCAGCTCAATGTTTTTATTGACATTAGAATATACTCTATCCACTCCTGATGAAAAAAAGTTTCGACATCCGGCTGTATGGCTTGTTCCAATATTTTGTATTCCGCAATTAATTTTGTACTTATTACATGGTGATATATTATTCAATCTGCTGATATGTGGTTTGACAATGGCTGTTGCGTGGCATTCCACACGTGGATTGATTTATGCTAGGAGGCAGAGTGGAGAACAAAGAGCTATGCAGTATTTTCATATAGTTGTTTTACTTATTATCATTTTGGAATATTGTCTATGGACATCCTCATGTTTTTGGATAAGCGACACTTATACCAATCCTTATTTCTGGTTTGATTTTCTGTTGTCTGTTTCACTTTTTGCTCTTCTTCCGGCTACGAAAAAGGCGGTGGGAGCATGACCTATATCGAAAATGTCTTTGTCTGCATAGCTGGACCGCTTTTATTAGCAACTTTTTTCATGGGGAAAAAGTATTACGGTGTTTTTTTCTTCTGCATTGCAGGTATGGGAGCTTGTTTATTATCAGCTTATGTTAACACCTTTTTTGCTAAACTATATAACGCAGATTTTATAAATGCCACAACGCAGATTGCACCGGTGGTGGAAGAAATCATGAAGCTGCTACCTTTGCTCTTTTATCTGTTAATCTTCGAACCGAAACCTAAAAAGATTAATATAGCGGTTCTAATCGTGGCTGTTAGCTTTGCTACATTTGAAAATATTTGCTATCTAATAGAAAACGGCGCTGCACAACTATCCTTTATATTAGTTAGAGGGTTCGGTACAGGGGCAATGCATATCGTTTGTGGTGCAATTGCAAGTTATAGTCTTGTTTATGTGTGGCAGCATAGCTGGCTCAAGGTAGCAGGTACTTTTGGACTTCTAGGTGCAGCTATCATCTTTCATGCTATTTATAATCTTTTAATAGCCCACGGTGGTCTAACACAGTACATCGCCTACTCACTACCTGTTCTCACAATGATTATAGGGAAAGTCATAAACGGGATTTACAAATCAAAACATTATGCATAAAAACTGAATAAGCGCTTTTTTGAAAAGTCACAGATATGGTGGCTCTATTTTTG
>JALNWH010000215.1 GCA_023230985.1 Bacillota bacterium | reverse complement strand
TTTATCGTGACTAAAACAGAAAATATCCCTCTAATCCGATAACGAGCAGTATGTAACTTTTCCATTCTTCCATTTTTTAATGTCAAGACAACACCGAGTGTTATAGATACTAATAAAACAAAAGGTTAAACTTTTCACATAAATGAACACCACTGACAATTTAGTTAAGACTTCGTTTGTATTTGTCTAGTATTGCAATCCCAAACCTTTTTTGTTACGATAAAAACGAAAATATAATAGAAAAGGAGACCAACTATGAAAAGTAAAATTGAATTTAATAATGATTTAAGTAGAATTTTAAAGCAATTACCCGAAGGAGCTTTTCTCACTGTAAAAGATGGTGATTGTACTAATACGATGACTATAGGATGGTCAAATTTCGGAGTAATTTGGAGTAGACCAATAATGATGGTGGCAGTAAGAAAATCCAGATACACACATAATCTCATATCTAAAGCCAAAGATTTCACCGTTAGCTTCCCTATTGAAACAGATTTGAGTAAAGAATTGGAGTATTGCGGTAAGCATTCCGGTAGAGATGTAGATAAAGTAAAAGAATGCGGTTTAACCTATAAAGAGAGCAAAAAAGTCACATCCCCTATAATAAAAGAATGTGATTATCACTTCGAATGTAAAATATTGTTCAGTCAGCCTATGGATCTAAACAAGCTTGATAGCGGAGTCAAAAATGAATATTATGCAGATGATGATTATCATATCCTTTATTTCGGAGAAATTGTAGATTGTTATTAATTATATAACTAAGGGTTTATAGAATTAGAGATCTTGCTCTTTAAAGCAAAATCTCTTCTATACCTTTTCTAATATCAGGCTTTTCTCTATCTTGTAAGTTCTCCGGTAGATCCTTTTTATTACCGGGTTTACCTAATGCTACTATACATATAGTTTCATATTCCTCAGAAATGTCAAATACTTCTCTTAGTCTTTTTTTACTGAATCCTCCCATTGCATGTGTAGCTAATCCTCTTCTATGAGCTTCTAAGGATAAATACCCCCAAGCAGTCCCCGTATCAAACATATTCCAAAAATTATCCTTTTGATTATAAGTAAAGGTCTTTTTTGATAGAACAGCTATGAGTACAGGTGCTGCATTTGCCCATATTTGATTTCCTTCAAGTAAGATACTTCTCATTTTCTCCAGTTCTTCATCATCATCGGCTATTATAAACCTCCAAGGTTGCTCATTAAAACAAGATGGTGCAAATGTGGCAGCTTCTATAATTGCCATTATTTCATCTCTATCTATCTTATCTTCAGAAAAAGCCCTCATGGACCATCTCTCTTTTATTTCCGGCATAATATCGTATTTAAATTGTCTTTCCATGGCAAACCCTCCTTAATAAAAATTTACTATATTTTGATTATATATAATATTTAGATATAATCAATTATTATAACTATTTCTAAAAACTATCCTGTTCACTAAAGCTTATAATTTAGTATTTTCTTTTTCTCTTAATATATAAGTTCATATTCTCTGCTGCCCAGGCCCAGCTTTTCACCATAGGATAATTGTAATTCTCCTTTAGTATCAGGGTGAATAGCTTTAAATTTATCCTCACCGGTTTTTAAGCCATATCCATCATTCCCTATCGCACTTACAGGATTGCCTACCTGTTCATTAACCAAATCATAGCTTGCCTGATCAATAGCTACAGGGTCAAATGATGCTAAAATACCTATATCCGGCACTATGGGAACATCACTCCAGGGAACACAATCGCATAGGGGTGTTACATTTATAACAAAATTTATAAAAGCAATCTTACCTTTTTTATCAAGCCAGGCACCATAAGCATATTCCGTCATCCGTTCTATAAATGCATCCATGGCAGTACCCCACTGAGGTCTGATAACATTATACGTACACATAGATACACACTCGCCACATCCAATACATATCTCCGGGTCTATATAAGCCGAACCGTCAATAATGGAAATAGCATCAACGGGACAACTCTTAATACACATCTTACACAATTTACAATCCTTTCCCACCTTGGGTTTTGAGGTTGAATGCTGTTTTTGTTTACCTGCAGCAGGGGCGCACCCCATGGCAAGATTCTTGATAGCTCCGCCAAAGCCCGCAGTATTATGTCCTTTAAAATGAGATAATACTATCATGGAATCGGCATGATATATGCCTGAAGATATCTTCACATCTTTAAAGTGTTTTTTATCTATATTAACATCTACCGAATCTTTGCTATAAAGGCCATCAGAAATTATAATTGGTGCATTTACTACTGAATATGCAAATCCATTTTCCGTTGCAGTAATCAAATGGTCAACGGCATTAGAACGTGAACCTTTGTACAATGTATTTGAATCTGTTAAAAAAGGCTTACCGCCCTTTTCTTTTATTTTATTTACTATTTGCCTAACATAAATAGGATTTATAAAGGCATTATTCCCTTTTTCTCCAAAATGAATCTTTATTGCCGTTAGCTTATCCTTAACTATTACATTGCTGAATCCGGCCCTATCAAAGAGGTTTGCCACCTTTTTTGAAATGCTTTCCGATGCCCTCCCCGCACGCATATTATAAAAATATACCTTTGACTTTTGTGCAGCCATTACTAAAAACACCCTTTCATCTTTATACTATAATAATAGCATTTTCATCACGTCACATCTAGTTTAGGAAAATTCATATCACCATATCGTATTATGAGATTACCATAAATATCAACAGAATTATAGTCTAGTTTCATTTACTATTATATAGCCAAAGTTTTCGGCTTAAACCCTTCAATATTTTGTGCTACCCTTATCTCTTCTTTAATTCTTTATTTAAATCCCTTAGATACAATTTTTGTTGCTTTTTCAAATATAACTTAAGTAATATTTTTGGCACTGGTTTTTTTCTTACGATACTTTCAGTG
>JALNWH010000214.1 GCA_023230985.1 Bacillota bacterium | reverse complement strand
TCTACATGATATTTATCGGTAGTTCTAATGAATTTATCATTTGCAATATTAAGAGTTTTCCACAATTCCTTTATTCCAACGACAATATTATCAACATATTCTTTTGGAGTTTTCCCATTTTCTTTGGCAATTCTTTGAATCTTCTGCCCATGTTCATCCGTTCCTGTTAAAAACATTACATCATAGCCCAAAAGCCTTTTGAATCTTGATGCAGTATCAGCTGCAACAGTGCAATAGGAATGCCCTATATGCAGCTTGTCACTGGGATAATAAATCGGTGTAGTGATATAATACGTCTTCTTTTTCATAAATCTTTCCTCCTATATTTAATTAATTTTCCATTAAAAAAACTCCAATCCCAAAGGGACAGGAGTTGCCGTGTTACCACCCTAATTTACTTTTGCCTCACAACAAAAGCCTCTACAGGTGACTATCATCACCCTCCCCTGTAACGGAGGTTTCCGGTATAGGCTAAGCTTTTGCCTCACCTACACAGTTTAGGGACCATGTTCATCCGTATTTTTGTACCGATTTTCACCAAGGCATCGGCTCTCTTTGACAAATTTTCCGAACTACTCTTCCCATCATTACTTTTTTATATATCTATTCCTAATTTATAAATAAAATATACATTAAAATATTAGTAATGTCAAATTTTAAATTTAAAAATTTAAAAAAACCTATTGACTTTATAGTCTTAAAGTATTAGTATTAAATTCATATTCATAAAGGCTTTGATGGAGAGAAAAGTATCATTGATTATTAAAAGAGAGTTGGGAAGGGTGAAAACCAACGATAACAAGATACATAATATACACTCCGGAGCTGATTTGCTAAAAGAATTCGAGTAGGCAAATCCGTACGCCCACCGTTAAAAGGGATAGGACTGTTAGGTCTGATTGAGTGATGACTTTGTCATAATCAGGGTGGTACCGCGGATAAAATCTTTCGTCCCTATGAGTATAGCTATGAGCTGTATTTATAGGAACGAAAGATTTTTTTATTACCCAATTAATCCATATGGCATTCAATCTTAACTAATTATCCTAATAATTTATTAAAATTTAGGAGGATAAGGTTATGAAGAAAAGAATTTTACAGGTATTATCGATTGTAATGGTTATCATGATGTTTTTAGCAGGTTGTTCCGACAAAAATGAAGTGGCACAAACATTCGATGTAGGTATAAGCCAATTGGCTGATCATCCGGCTTTAGACGCAGCAAGGCAAGGGTTTGAAGACGGTTTAAAAGAACTGGGAGTGAATGTGAATATTGTTTATCAAAATGCTCAAGGTGATATTCCCACTTCTTTGAGCATTGCAGAAAAATTTGTTAAGGATAAGGTTGACTTGATATATGCTATTGCGACACCTGCAGCACAAGCAGCAAAACAGGCAACAAATGATATACCCATTATTTTTAGTGCGGTAACTGACCCTGTTGAAGCAGAATTAGTTGAAACGATGGAAAATCCGGGAGGTAATGTGACAGGAACCTCCGACCTTACGCCCATGGATAGGCAATTAAAGATATTCAAGGATTTGGACAATAACATTAAAAAAGTCGGAATAGTTTTTAATACCAGTGAGCCAAACTCTCAAGTACAAGTTGAAATGGCTAAAAATATAGCTCCTACCCTTGGCCTGGAAATAGTTGAAGTAGGTATATCGAATATTAATGATATCCCTCAGGCTCTGGATTCAATTATAAAGAAAGTGGACGGTATATACACTATCACAGATAATATGGTGGCATCGGCAATAAGTATTGTAGCCGAAAAAGCCATTGCTAATAATATGATTACCGTAGGTGCTGAAGACTCTCACGTTAAAGGTGGAATTCTTATCACTGACGGCATAAGTTACTATGAACTTGGAAAACAATCTGCAGGCATGGCAAAAGCAATATTGGCAGATGGGAAAAACCCTGCAAGCATACCCTCTGCTACATCGGAAAATACAGAAAAGGCGTTTAATGAAGAAACATTAATAGCGTTGGGACTCAATACAGATATTCCAACCTTTAAAGATGCAGTAAAAGTAGAAGAATAGCTAAAAGCATAAGAACGGTGGGATATATATGAATTCACTAATAATTACATCAATAGAACAAGGCTTGGTATTTGCAGTGCTTGCTATGGGGGTTTTCATAACATATAAGATTCTTGATATCGCAGATTTATCTGTCGAAGGCACCTTTCCTTTCGGTGCCTTCGTATTTGCTAAATTTATTTCCATTGGAGTGAGCCCATATACAAGCACTATTGCAGCTTTTCTTATGGGAACTCTGGCAGGGCTTTTAACATCAGTTTTGTTTACAAAATTGAAAATAAGGCCCCTTTTATCGGGGATCTTGACCATGACCATGCTTTATTCCGTTAACCTAAGAATAAACGGTAAGTCCAATATACCTTTATTTAAATTTGATTCAGTCTATAGTCTTGGCTCCAGGATGCTTACATTAATCCTGATTGTACTTTTTGTAAAGGCTTTATTAGACTTATTTTTGAAAACGGAAATGGGATATTTGCTTGTTGTAACCGGTGATAATGAATCATTGGTAAAATCTTTAGGTGAAAGCAGCGATAAATATAAAATCATGGGACTTATGATTTCTAATGGTCTTGTTGCTCTCTCAGGGGCGCTAATGGCACAGTACCAGGGTTTTGCTGACATAACTATGGGCAGTTCCATTATTGTAGTAGCTCTTGCCTCTATAATTATAGGGGATACAATAAAAAAGAATTCTAATATACTAAAAGGTACTACCAGAGCTATTTTAGGTGCACTGATTTATAAAATAATAGGCGGGATTGCTATTGATTTGGGCTTAAGCCCCAATGACCTTAAGGCTATTAATGCCATAATCGTTATTGTATTTATTTCCTATAACAACTTTTCCGCAGACTTGATTGG
>JALNWH010000213.1 GCA_023230985.1 Bacillota bacterium | reverse complement strand
GCAGCGAGTGAACTACGTCATGGGATCAAGAAAGATAGTTGGAGTTTTTTCAAACCATCTGAATTTGTTTATGCCTTTTTTGCTTTCAATAGCTTTTATTCAATTGATTGGGATGAATCAGCAAAAGAGCAAAAGGTGATTAAATGGGAATTAAGTAAAAAAGGCGATGATAAGGGTAAAGGAAAAACAGAGTCGCAGAAGATTAGTGCAATGAGAAAATTCATTTACTATTCATATGTGAATGATTCTATGAGTGACAAAGAAAAAGGGGATGCGAAAACGAAGTTAGCATCAAGATTGTCGGAAAAACTAATACATTACTTAGAAGGAAATATTATTGACACTATACACTGTTTGAATGGTATTGTAACTGACATTAATATCGATGAGAACAAAAAAGGAAGGTTCATCGCAAAATTTCGAGGTTTGCTATACAATGAATTTAAAGGTAAAAAGTTTAATGATGCCCTAGATACGATACTTATATTTGTATTTAGTGTAAGAAATAATATTTTTCACGGAACAAAAAGTGTTATTGATATGATGGATGGTGGTCAGCAAATTCGATTACAGATATATACTGCAATATTGCTATCAATAAATGAAATGCTTTTTGAAGCTGTTGAAATTAGGTTTAACTGGTCAAGAAATCAAGTAGACAAGGGCTTGAGAGAACAAAAGTTAATAAGCGCCAGAAAAATTGAGCGACGTTTTTATAATCATACTATAGCTGCAAGATATGAGGTATCGATTCCTAATGGCCCTCTATTTTACCCTTGTGTTGGAGATGACACTTTTGAACCAATCAAGCTTTTTATTGATTCGATGTCAGAATTCCATTTTGTTGATAGCAGATTAATTCCTAGGTTGCCAAGACTGGAGGCAAAGGTAAAAGGATTCTGTGAAAAGGATAACTCCAATAGAAGATTGCCCCGAATGTATGAAAATAATATGTTTCCAAGAGAATTGATTACGAGCGCAATAGCATTTCAACCTTATGATGACACAATTGATATCCAGAAAATGTACAATTTGAAATTAAGTGGTATTAAATTGGCTGGCTATCATAATCAAGTCGGCAAAATCCATAAACAAGAATGGCGTTTGACCAAAGATAATAAAAAGATAGAAATATATGCACACCAACAGGACGGTCTCGCAACATTCACATCACTCGATAGAATAGCGGTGTTTTTTTTACGTCGTGATAGTGAAGGGGAAGGGGGGAGCCAGCAGAGATGGTTCCAAAAAAAATTGTTTGAAATGATTTTGGACAAATTAATGGATGGTGGGCTGATTGTGACAGATGGATCTGGATCGGACCCATCAATTTATGATAATGCTCCCTGGAAGCCTTTATGGGTAAGCAGACATACAAGAACACAAAGCGAAAGCGTTTCAAGTAATCCAGATGGCTTTGAATATTATAATCGTAAATTCAAATGTCTTGGCCAGTGCGGAACCGGATATGGACCAGTTTATGTGTGGCAAGTAACTATTATTGAAAACAAGGAGGGGGAAACATGATTAGCTACGGATACCTACCTGTATTCGAAGCTGATATAAATCCCATGAGGAAATGATTCTATAAAACAACAAGCTCGATTTATCAGAAATTGTTCAGTGACCTAGTTGAAGTAATGCCAAGTATAATCAACCGCGACCAAAATGAGTTTTGCACTGATATAGGCGTCATAGAATTTACTGTCTCCTACAGTAATGTGTTATACTATTCTTAACTATATTTTACATCTTTGGAGGTGTGCGATTCATGGTGATTAGTTATGATAATCTGTGGAAACTATTGATCGACAAGAAGATGAATAAAACTGATTTAAAGGATTAAGCCGGCATTACTTATAATATTATCGCCCGCCTCGGTAAAGGAGAATCGGTGAGCATGGAGAGCCTGTACAAAATCTGTAAATGCCTCCACTGTAATATCGGTGACATCATGGAGTTTGTGATAGAGTCTGAAGAAAATAAAAAATCTAATTGAAAGGAGTAGTGCATCCATGAAAGCTCCACATAATGAAAACTCTCGTGTAAAGATTCCAGCTTTGGTTCATTTTACAAGATTAGGATATGAGTATGTTTCACTCAAGAATTATCGAGGAAAAATTGACACAGATACAAATATTTTCGTGGATATTTTTCGTGACGCCATAAATAGAATAAACAATACTAGTTTGTCTGTGGCAGATGTAGGAAAGATTGTTGATGAGATTAAGATTATCCTCTCAGGAGACGATCTGGGTAGGGCTTTTTATAATATGCTCCTTTCAGGGTATAATGGCTTGAAACTAATTGATTTTTCCACTACGAATGGTATTAACAATACATATCAAGTAGTGACAGAACTAACATATAAAAATGGTAATGATGAATTTCGACCAGACATTATAGTTCTAGTAAACGGGTTACCCCTTTCATTTATAGAAGTTAAGAAGCCAAACAATAAGGACGGCATTCAGGCTGAGTATACTCGAATCAACAAAAGATTTAAGAACAAGAAGTTTAAGCGATTTGTTAATATCACTCAGCTCATGGTATTTTCCAATAACAGTGAATATGACGACAATGAAATAATTCCACTTGAAGGTGCATTCTATGCAGCTAGCAGTTATGATAGATTGTTCTTTAGTCATTTCAGAGAAGAAGATGAGAGTATTTTTTCAAGAATAAAACCGATTGATGGTTTAATAGAAATTGAAATATTGAAAGATACAAATTTGGTTTCGCTAAAACATTCGCCCGAGTACACAACAAACTTATCTCCCGTTAGCCCTACAAACAGAATTATTACATCTATGTTTTCACATGAGAGAATTATGCTTATTTTGAAATACGCAATAGCATATGTGGAACGGACAAATGATGAAGGTATAACAAACCTTGAAAAACACCTGATGCGTTACCCGCAGTTATTCGCTACAAAAGCAATCGAGCAG
>JALNWH010000212.1 GCA_023230985.1 Bacillota bacterium | reverse complement strand
TGTATGATCTAGCTTTTCAAGACACTATCTCATTTGTGCAATATTGGTGATTTTTAATTTCAATATAATGAGATAATACTTTATCGAATATATCATCGTAGTGATTTTCTTCAATATATTCTTCTACCGATGCATAACTCATACAGTTCCTCCTTAGTTAACTATCAATAGTATTGTTCTATGTATTTATATGCCTTATCAAATACATCGACGTCTTTAATTTTATACTTAATCCATACAACGCTTCGTAATGCTTTTTTCACTTCTTGTTTTCCAGCGGTTGTATTTTGCCATCCATCGAATCGGACAATTTTAACAATATCGTCAATATCTTTGACTATTCTTTCGACAATTATAGGTGTTGCACGATTCTTGACACTATTGAATAAGTCGGTTAATGCTGCCATTCCTTTGTCTAATTGTTCTTCAGGAACTACTTCTTTTTCTGCTTGTGCAGCTTCTTTTGCTAATTCTAATATTAATTTAAGGAACTCGATACTTGTTACTAAACCTCTTTCATGTTTTTCACGTAATGCTTCAAGCTTTTCACCAAGTTTTACAAATCTTGGTTCATTCCCATGATTCAATATTTTAGCAACCAAATTGATTTCAATTCTCTTTGTAGCTTTCTTAATATCGCCATTCTTTGATATAAAGTCGTCAATAAGATTAGCATCGAGTGTTAATACTTCTTCATCATCATGAACTGCACCTACTGTAACATTACTATGGATTAATTCCAATGTTTTTGGACCTAGAGTGCTCCATATTAATTTTCCTGAACCATCTGTAGGTTTTACTGATTCATAAACTTTTGTCAACCATTGATAATCAAGTCTATATGGGATTAAAAAGTCGTCTGGTGATAATGAGTTCCATGCTTTATTTAGAACTCTATAATCTGCAGCAAATGAATCTTTTTCTTTGTTTGTTGGCAAACACTCTTGGGCTGACATTAAGCCTTCCCAACCAGCTATCGTACGATCTACGCCTAAAAAGTAGCTTAAACATTTCTTCAATAATGCAGGTAACTGTTTTTTTACTTCTTGAATATTTGATATTATCTTCTTCATTGAACTTTCGTCAAAATCGAGTGCACGTGCAACGTTATCAAAAATTCCGGTATAGTCGACAATTAGTCCGTGAGTTTTTCCGTCATCATAGGTGCGATTTGTTCGACATATTGCTTGTAACAATGTATGATCCTTCATTGTTTTATCAAGATACATAGCTTGAAGAATAGGTGCATCAAATCCTGTTAATAGTTTTTATGTGACAATTACTAGTTTTAATGGATTTTTTGGATCTCTAAATTCATCAAGTATCTTTGATTCTTGATCCTTGTCTCGTCGATATTTCTTAAATCTGTCTTCTTTATCATTATTCGTGTCAATTATAACTGTTGTTTCATTTTCACCCATTAGTTCATCGAAAACTTCTTTATACCTAATACAGGTTTCTCTATCGTAACAAACCACTTGACCCTTATATCCGTTTGGTTGTATTTTTTCTCTATAGTGTTTTACGATGTGTTCCACAACTTTTCTAATACGAGCTGGGTTGTAAAAGATTGCTTTAATATTTACTCTGGCAGATAACTCAGCTCTCTGTTCCTCGCTTAAACCTTCAGTAAGTGCATCGAACTCAGCATCTAAATTTTCTTTGTCGACATGCAAATCAACTGGAACAGGTTCAAAATTCAAAGGTAGTGTTGCTTTATCTCTAATAGAGTCGGAAAAAGAATATTTGCTCAAATATCCTGTTCGATCTTCATCCGCACCAAAAGTTAAGAATGTATTTCGGTCAACACGATTGATTGGTGTTCCTGTTAGTCCAAAAAAGAATGCATTAGGTAATGCTAGTCTCATTTTCTCGCCAAGATTACCTTCTTGAGTTCTATGTGCTTCATCTACCATCAAGATAATATTATCTCGTCTATTTAACTCGCCTTCGACTTCACCAAACTTAAATATTGTCGTAATCAGAATCTTACGCATATCACCTTTGAAAAAATTAATTAGTTCTTCTTTAGAAGTTGCACTTTGTAAATTAGGAATATCGGATGCATTGAATGTTGCTGTGATTTGTGTTTCCAAATCAATACGATCGTCGACAATCACAACAGTAGGATTCCGCAATTCTGGTATCATACGTAATTTTTGCGCTGCAAAAACCATCAATAATGATTTACCTGAGCCTTGAAAATGCCATATTAGCCCTTTTTTAGGATATCCATTCAGTACACGTTCAACAATTAAGTTTGCACCTTCATATTGTTGATAACGAGCAATAATTTTATACTTTCTATATTTCTTGTCTGTTGCAAAAAGTGTAAAGAATTGGAAAATATCCATAATCTTTTCAGGTGTAATCATGTCTTCCAAACTAAATTCAAACCTCCATCTATATCATTCAACTATATAGTATCACCTGATTTTACGTTTGTCAACTTTTTTAGTATTGTAATACCATTTTTATTTTACAGTTGAAATTTAGGAATATGCTTAATCGTGTAACTTGTTGCTTTATCGTGTAAATCATTAAGTAAACGTGCAGGGTGTTATAAGAAGAGATTGTGCACTTCAATTTCTGATATCATTCTTTAAGTTATTTTTGATTTTTAAATCGTGAATATAGGGAGAAAGTCTCCTTTATGCATAAAAAAAAGGCTCGATACTTTTGTATCAAACCTATGCTTCTTATATGTGTTAGGGCAACCTAAATGATACAATTCGTACCCCTGCCTTATTTTTTCGTACCCCTAGCCTAAAAGTTCGTACCCTTTAGGTCAATTTCGTACCCCAATAGATTCTATATTTATGCAGCCAATATCAACGCAATAATAGCAACAATTAAAGATCCTAAAGCTATAACTATAGCAGCAAAAGGCAATTTGATTTTGTTTAAGCGTTCGATTTTGTAATCCTCTATAGCCTGTAATCCTTGTTGGGAAATCCCATATTTATCAG
>JALNWH010000211.1 GCA_023230985.1 Bacillota bacterium | reverse complement strand
GACAAATGAAAGGTTTTCCTATCCATTATATTAAAAGCGTGATACAATGTAGGCACATGCTAATAAATGCCGATAAAAGTGGAAATAATTTATATGCATAATAACTGATAAGCCCGGAAAGAAGGTAATTTGTTGAAATACAAGATAGTTGCGGACAGCTGTTGTGATGTTACAAGAGAAATGAAGGACCAAATAAACCTGGATTTAGTTCCCATGACCATAAGCCTTGAAAACGAACAGTTTTTTGTAGATGATAATTTTAATATAAAGGATTATATTAAGAAAATGTGTGAAAGCAAGGTCTATCCCAAAACCTCATGTCCATCCATACAGGACTTTATCGATAAATACAAGCACGCTAAGGATGTGTTTGTTGTTACTATATCATCAAAGCTCAGCGGTACATTTAATGCTGCAATCCAGGCAAAAAATACGATCCTGGGAGATGTAAGCGATAAATTTATCCATGTTTTTGATTCCATGAGCGCCAGCATTGGCGAAACCCTAATAAGCCTTAAAATTCATGAGTATATAAAAAATAATCTGAAGAATAATGAGATAGTCGAAAAAGTAAACAGCTATATAAAGGATATGAAGACCTATTTCCTGCTTGAAAACATTGATAACCTGACAAAATCAGGCAGACTGAATCCTTTTATTGCCAAAGCCGCAAGCATTCTGAATATCAAGCTCATATGCGGATCCAACGAAGGTGAGATTAAGCTTGTGGAAAAGGTAAGAGGCTATGAAAGGGCCTTTAAGCGGTTTATCGATATAATAGGCGAGGAAGGCAGCAATTTCGAGAAAAAAATATTGGGTATAGCTCACTGCAACTGCCTTCAAAGAGCCTTAAGCCTTAAGGAATATATTAAAAACAAATATAACTTTAAGGATATAATAGTTGCCGAAATGTCAGGGATAACGACTACATATGCCGACAATGGCGGTATTGTTATTGCTTTTTAAATACCGGCAGTCAATATAAATTAATTTTAAGACTGGTTTTATACTCTCATATGCTTCTACAGTCTCATAGCAATGAAAGGGCGGCGATATTTTATCGCCGCCTTTTTCCTGTACATTATTATTATAGTATATCAGGCTTCATTTACAGTATTTAAATTATATTGCGGCTGTCGCCGATGGCTTATTCCGGAGGCAGCAAAGTGCCATCGTCAGTTAAAATCCATCCATCCGCTATTTTGGATTGTTTGAATTCTTCCATTGTTGCTTCAGCAAATGCCTGAGCATTTTTCAATAAATCAGTTGAACTTATTTTATCACTCATAAATTTTGTAAATTCCTTTTCGAAATAGAGATTGAATTCGGTTTGTTTGGCAAAATAATACAAAGGTACATTGCCGCTTTGCATTATTTCATCCCGTATTCTGATCAGTTCCCATGATTCCTCAGACAAGACTTCCTTAAACTCTTCATGTATTCTTTCACGAGTGGGAATATGGGGTATATAATTTGTTATATATTTGGTTGGGCTACTTTCAAATGAACTAAGCTCCGCTAAAAACCTTCCTTCGGTCATAATGTGCCTGAGCAATTTCCATGCGCCTCTTGGATTATGCGCCTGTTTAACAATTGCATAATAATTATAACAGGTAATAGGCACAAAATCCTCCTCTACATCATCCCGTTTTGGATATCTGAATACTGAGAAATCAAAGCTTGCAAAATTTGCATGCCAGCTGAGGTTGGCTGCTCCGCCGGTTGTTATGCCGTAATTACCGCCGTAAAAGCTCATCCATCCCGGCAATTTATCATTCCCTCCGTAGGCTTCCGGCAGGTCCCTCATGAATTCAACCAGCTTGACATATGAATCGGTAAACAGATTTACCTTAAGACCTGAGGAGTCGGTAAAATGCTCGCCTCCTGCATAAATATTCCAGAAATAAGTATGATCGTACCTTAATGGCTGTAAACCGATAGAATTTATTTTTCCGCTTGAGTCATAGGTAACCAGCCTTTTGTTGATTTCGCTGAGTTCAGTCCA
Source organism: Bacillota bacterium (assembly GCA_023230985.1). GTDB lineage: Bacteria > Bacillota > Clostridia > Lutisporales > Lutisporaceae > JAAYKT01. Next base: position 997 of record JALNWH010000211.1, on the reverse strand, counting down.
GGTCTTCGGTGGTTTATCCGGATCCAGTCCCGCGTTTTCAAAAAGATCTTTATTATAGGTGAAAACAGAAGTAGTATAATCCGCGGGTATAAAATAAATAACACCATTAAATGTTGTGGGTATAAAAGCATTGGGATCGTGTGTTTCAATACTGTATTCAGGGTCATGTTCAAGAAATTCCTGGACCGGCATATACAGGTTGGAATAATATGCCTGAATAGCATGCATATAGCATATCATCATGTCAGGTTGAGTACCTGACGCTATTGATGCTGCCAGCTTCTGAAAATCTCCGGTTACATCAGCTGTACCAAACGGATTGGAAACAGTAATGCTATTGTCAATAGTGAAATCGGGAAATTCTCTTGCGAAAGAAACAAGAGAAGGATCCTCCGTATCATCGCTGCCTAACCATACTACAATTTTTTTACTTTCAGGGGTAAAATCAAAACCCCCATTGGTCTCAGCCTGATCCTCAGTCGTGTTAACGGTGCTGCCGGCAGGGTCTTTTTTGCCGCATCCTGCAAACATCATTGAAAGAATTAATAAAACCAAAATAAATGCAACCAATCTTGCAACTCTCATCTTTAACCCTCCTGTTCTCTGTAAAGTAATATTCTGCTACCTTAATTTTATAATATAGCTGCTTAAAATTATATGGATTAATAATATATAGATATGGATAAAAACGAGATTTTAATCATGGAGATACCGTCATATATGCTTACAATGGTGTATTGTCGTTGCTTTTTAATTTATCACTAGATAGGAATTTGCTTTTTCTATCACATACATCATATCACCATATTTCTACCTATTCAACTATAAATTCGAAAAATCTGGGTTTATTTTAAAGATATATATCAACTTTTATAAATAAGCAGATATACCAAACAATAATTTGTATGATTTTTGAAATGTAATATATATAAAGGCATAGAAAATAAAGCTCTTACTAGGCTAAACGTAAATATTAGTCGTCATAAGGCACTAACTG
>JALNWH010000210.1 GCA_023230985.1 Bacillota bacterium | reverse complement strand
TTTTTATTCTTCTTCTTCAGTTTCAATATTGTATTTTCTTTTAAATCTTTCTACTCTTCCGCCGGTATCAACGAATTTTTGTTTACCGGTAAAAAAAGGATGACACTTGGAACAAATCTCTACTTTTATTTCTTTTTTAACAGAGCCTGTGGTAAATGTTTCTCCACAAGCACATCTGACAGTAGCTTCCTGATAATCCGGATGGATACCTTTTTTCAAAATACTCACCTCTTTCCGACCTATGGCTAAACGATGAATTCTCGATTCAACTTTTTAATTATAGCATAATAGTTATTACCAGGCAAATTATTTTTTGCTTCAATTTTTACCCGCTAATTGCAAATTAAAATAAAACACTTTTTTCTGTTGTAATACTATCTTTTTATAATACTTTCACTTCTCGTTGCCATAATCCCTTTAGAAGTCAAGGCTAAAAACAATCAATCATTTATTTATTGTATGAATTGCACGTTTTTCTACATGAAGGGCTGCTTCGCGTATGGCTTCCGACACAGTAGGATGAGAATGAATTGTGTTTATTATTTCGTCAATAGTAGCTTCTAAGCTGATCGCAATGGCACCTTCAGCGATGAGATCCGATGCACGAGGCCCAATAATATGCATTCCCAAAATCTCTGCATATCTTTTACCTGCAATGATTTTCACTAAGCCAATGCCTTCGTTGAGAATTAATGATTTCCCATTATGTGATAAAGGAAATTTCCCAACCTTATATTCTAAACCTTTTTCGATAGCTTGCTCCTCTGTCAGCCCTACACCTGCAAATTCAGGATTTATAAAAACACATGTAGGATTAGTTAATTGGTTATATAATATATTGCCACCCATTGCATTCTCCGCAGCAACTTCACCCATTAAAGAGGCAGTATGAGCTAATTGAGCCTTGCCGAATACGCAGTCGCCAATAGCATAAACTCCCTCTACATTAGTCTCCATTTTATCGTTTACGAGGATTCTCCCCATATCATTATCTATATCGCCTTTTAAAAGATTTAAGCTCTCCGTATTAGCCTCACGTCCAACAGCTACCAAAACCTTTTCTGATTCAAATGTGATATTATCGCCATTTTTGTTTTCACATCTGAGCAGGACACCAACTTTGCTTTTTTCAACAGATTGCACTGTTGTTTCCAATTCAAACCTGATGCCCATATCTTTCATGTTATTCATTCCTATTTCAGTAAGCTCTTTATCCATCATAGGTAATATTCTTGGCATATTATCAATTATTGTGATTCGGGTGCCAAAAGTTGCATAAGCGCATGCCATTTCCATTCCTATTACGCCGCCTCCAATTATTATCATGGATTCCGGCAGTCTTTCCAATGATAGAACACCGGTAGAGTCTATGCAGTTGGGGTTTTCTTTAATGCCTTTAATAGCAGGTATCTGATTTTTGGAGCCCGTTGCTATAATTATTTTATCCGGTTCCAGCATTTTAGTAGAGCCATCGTTCAATTCAACTTCAAGAGTCTTTTCTGAAATAAAAGCTGCTTTACCGGAAATTTTTTCAATCTTATTCGTTTCCAATAAATCTTCTACACCTGAACAAAGTTTTTTTATCATTTCATCTTTATAAGCGATTACCTTACTAAAGTCTATACGTATATCCTTTTCAGTCAAACCAATAATTTCACCGTGTTTCTTAATTTGATATAATAGATCTGCACTGTGTAATAAACACTTTGTGGGGATGCATCCGATATTTAGGCATGTTCCCCCTATTTTATTTTTTTCTATAAGTATGACTTTTGCATTTAGTTGTGCTAAACGGATAGCTGCTACATAACCACCTATACCGCCACCTATTATAACAACAGTGTTTTTCTTCATGCTATTACCCTCCAATCATCATAGTAAAAGCAGTGGGTCTTGTAAATATTTTTTGACTAATTGCTGAAATTTCGCTGCTTCTGCACCATCAATAATTCTATGGTCATAAGAAAGAGTTAAATTACAAATAGGGCGAATAGTGATCTTATCTTCAATAACGACTGGTGTCTTTGCTATCTTACCAACTGCCAAAATTGCAGACTCAGGCGGGTTAATGATAGCTGTAAAACTATCAACATCAAACATACCTAAAGAGCTTACCGTAAAAGTCCCTCCCGAACAATCCATTTCACTTAATGTATTTTCTTGTGCCTTTTTTATAAGTTCTCTGGAAACTTTATTTATATCCACAATACTTAATAAGTCAGCGTCCTTTATCACAGGTACAAATAAGCCATCTAAAACGGATACAGCGATACCGACATTCACATAATCATGATAAATAATATTAGTACCGTCAACTGATGCATTTATGATGGGCATATCCATTAAAGCCTTTGATACGATACGAACTATAATATCATTGTAGGAAACTTTAATACCTGCCTCGTTATATTTTTCTCTTATATTAATAGCTTCTGTCATATCAACGGACATAAGATGAGATGCCTGTGCATTAGTCTGTAATGAATTGCACATTCTTTTGGAGATTGTATAACGCATATTGGACATCTTTTCCACACGTTTGCCTCGATAATTCTGAAGAAAGGTCTCTTTTTTTTGCATTTGATTTAGAGATGTTGTTTTGTCCTTTGCATAGGCTAAAACATCCTTCTCTTTGATACGCCCCGTAGTCCCTGTTGCCTTTACTTCCGCCAGGTCTATACCTAAGCTTGCGGCAACCTTTCGTGCTAGAGGAGATGCCTTAACAGAATCTTGTACAACAAAAGAACTATTGTATTTTTTATTTATTTCTGATTGTTTATTTGCTTCTGACTGCTCTTTCATTTCTGACTCAACTTTTAGATTTGAATTATTCCATACCTCGCCATGCTGGCCAATCACTGCTATCAAGCCTTGAACCGGGACATCCTCCCCTTCTTCGGCTATAATAGCCAAAACGATTCCATCAACTTCACTAACTATATCGCTAGTCAATTTTTCCGTATTAATACTAGCGATTACCTCTCCGGCTTTTACTTCTTCCCCTTTACTTTTA
>JALNWH010000209.1 GCA_023230985.1 Bacillota bacterium | reverse complement strand
ATAATTGCTCCCCTTTCCCATGCTTAGATTTAATAAAATATGTCCATTATTATTATTATTTTATACCCTTCTTCGCTGCTTTCCTATTGGCCATTCGACCAGTTTTTCGAAAAAAAGCCCCCCACAAGATTTCTCCTGAGGAGGGCTGGGATTATGGTATTAGTTTGTTAATCTTTGCCCGATAAATGCAGTTCTATATTGCGCTTACCATACATTATACGGATTATAGTTACTGTTTTCTTCGCTTCATCAACTAAATAAAAAATCAGATAATTATCTATGGGACAGAATCTTAACCCTCTACTATACCAAGGTTCGTCCTGATAAAGTTTGTGTCTTAATGGCATCTTTTCTAAACTCCAGATAAGGTCCATTATTCTATCGGCTTGTTTTCTTGCTGCTATTGGGGCTTTCAAGTCTAATGAAATATAGCTATAAATATTAATTAAATCCTGTTCCGCCTCCTGCGTATAGACAATCTTATAATCCACGGTTATATTCCTCTTGCATACGCTCAGCTACCAGATCAGCCGATACAATTCTCCCTTCATCTAGGCTCTTAAAACCTTTTTCTATTTCAAAGTTGAATTCATCAGGGGTTAAATCTCCATATGTCAAAGGTTTATTTTGATTAATTTTGACTTCAAAGGGTAAGCCTTTTTGCAAAACCACCTGTCTCAAAAATATATTAATGGCATTAGACATAGGGATACCAAGTTGGCTTAGTATGTTTTCAGCTTCTTCCTTTATTGCCGGCTCTACGCGAGCATAGATGCTTGTTGTTTTGGACATAATTTCCGCCTCCTTATTTATATTATATCTATTTGTATGGTGCAATGCAATACATTTGATGAAAAAAGCCCTCCTCAGGCAAGCTAAAAATCCCCCCTGGGCTTTATAGGCTCAAGGGGGATTTGGTTAATTATTATCTTAAGTTGTCCTAGCAAGTTTGAAAGTTTGTGTAATGGAACGACACAAAAGAACCGTCCCCTTGTGTTTAAGGTTCCCATAGCTTTTTTGTCTCAGCAACGCAAATGGAGGAGATGTCATAACTAAATTAATGCTGTTATCATCTAAGGTTTTTAGAAGTTCTAATGAATCTCCAACATAACACTTACCTTTGGTCGTACTATATCCATTCATTCTTATTCTCCTTTTTCTGGTTAATTGTTAGATTTTATTTTACTATTTCTGTAATGTCGGACAGCTCGCAATCTAACACAACACAAATCTTAAGTAGTATATCTGTAGTAATATTCTCATTATTTGTAAGCTTAGTTAATGAAGATTGGCTTATTCCAGCCATTCTAGCCAATTCCTTCTTTTTGATATCTTTATCGATTAGCAATTTCCAAAGCTTTTTATAACTTATATACAAGTACTACACCTCCATACTCACTTAAGTATATCCAGTTTAACATATTAATCCTCCTTTCGCAACCTTATTATTTAGATTTCAGCATTACCAACACCCTCCCAAAATCAACAATAAAAAACCCCCACAGGGGAGCCTTTTGAACTTCAATGGCTCTTTACCGGTGTTCCTCTCTCCCTCCATCCCTTCCCGGCACCCTCCAATAAACCAAACCCCCCAAAAAACCAAAAAGAAAAAGCCCCCCGGAGGATTGCTCCTGAGGAGGGCTTGTGTTGTGGTTGTGTTGGGTTTAGAGTGTATCTTTAGTGATGTTTATTTTGAAATAACTATCTGTAGAGCCTTTAGTTGTCTTTACGTAAACTACTGCTTTACCAGCACCGTCAAAAGTGATTGGGTCTAATGCCTCTGTATCAAAGCTATCATCAGTGTAAACTTTTCCTGTGATGCCACCAGCAGGTACTTCGATATCTGTTATATCGATATTATCTACACCTGATTTCACTTTAACCTCTATTTCTTGAGGATTAGCAAATGTTCCTGTACCATTGACAATTACAGCAGAAATTTCGTACCCTTTCTTAACATAAGGTGTAGCATATATATTCCCAGTCAATGTATTAGCTCCTGCCAATATAGCACCTTCGGTCGACTGCTTATCTAATACATTAATTGTTGCCTTTGCTGTATCTTTTATAGTTAAACTTGTGACATTGAGACCTGTTGCATTATTGGCTGTGGATACATCCCTTTCGATGGAAACATTTAGTATCCCACCATTTTTCAGAACTACATCGCTTCCGGTTTGACCCGTTATGGCTTTAATTAACCCTGTAGATGCAGTCTCAAAAGTTAGGTCAAAAGTAGCATTGTCCAAAGTGAAGCCTTTACTAAAATTGCCAGCCAAGTTTCCGGAAAACCCCATCGCCGATTCAACTGTCAATTTATCACTAGCTACATTGTTTCCTTTAATAATGACATTCGGCGCCTTACCTGAGGCAGCACTGAAATCTAATGCGAAAGTTCCTCCATTTAGAGTCAAAGTGTTTTGACCAATAAGGAATATTGTAACCTCACCCATGTCACCTTCCATGCCTATATGTTTTCCATTGAAACCATTCATAGTTAAGGTATTTGTAAAATAACTCCAGGCCAAGTTGTCTTCTATATCCTGTCCATCGCTGTCTTTTGCTATAGACCCATTCTTTAGATCTATTTCACTAGTACCATTTATTTTTATTTTCTTAGGTGCCCCAACGGTTACTTCTACGGTTACATCGCTGGCTGGCATGGTGAAGGTGAATTCTTTGCCGATTTTATCTGGAGTTTCCGCTAAGCCAACTGCCGTTGAAATATCAGCATTACTGCCGTCTTTTATAGCTATGCCAAGGAGTTGATTAGTTGACAAGTCTTTAACATCTACAGTTAATGTAACAACATTTCCTGGGGTACTATTATCATGGGCTATTGTTACTACCGATTCATTCAATTCAACACCTTTATCATCAGTGTATATAATGGTTGGAGGATTTGCAACTACATTTACATTTCCTGTAATTACGTTATATGCAGTTGTATCACTTGGTGTAAATGTCCAGCCAAAATCACCTGTGGCATTTACTGTTTCTGTGTTATCTGTCCAAGCAAGT
>JALNWH010000208.1 GCA_023230985.1 Bacillota bacterium | reverse complement strand
TAGTCTTGATTTTTATCATGAATTAAGCCTAAATCATACGCCTTATTAATGTATGGAGTATCCCATTCTTCTCCTTCTTTTGGTGCCAAATTTTCTCCTGTTATAGTTACTACCACCATTTTTAAATACTGATTATAATTTAATTCGTCTGTAGGACCAAATGTGCCGTCATCATATCCTTCCACTATTTTCTTTTCTGCCAAACTAGTCACATAAGACGCATACCACGCATCTGCTTTTACATCTAAGAAAATATTATTAGCTAATACATATGTAAATAAATTTGTTATGCTTATAATCAAAATAAGTATTATTGCAATTTTTTTATTTTTCATATTTTTCATCCTTTCCTTTTCAATCTTATAATCATAATAGTGTTTTAATATAATTATAAGTATACTTATTCCCGTTCTTTAGAAAGCAAAATCACAAACTCCCTTATCTTATCCATCCATAATTGCTTGTAACTTCCATATTAGTATATTATTCTGTTTAAAGTCTTTTTTCCCTTTTTATTTTTCACTTATATTGCAGCTTTGTATTATAATTAGCTTTAATAATTAGAAATTATAAGGTATAGGCAAAGGAAGGTTTAGCAAATACAGACCTAATCTAATAGTTATTTAAATATTACTATTAAGATAATAACATCAGGTATCAAATTATTTTATGGAGATAAATTAAGCAAAATAAAAAACACTTTCAAGTCCGGTAACTACCAAGTCTGAAAGTGTTTATTTTTTCTTCTATTCTTTTTTAATTAATTCATATATTTCTTCAATGGTTTCTGTATCAAAAACTTTTTCTGTCAAAAGCTCCAAAGTTGTAGAAGAAGCATTTCGTATACTTTCTTGCGTTATTTTTCGATTGCATCTATTATTCTAGACCTGATTTTGAAATCAAACTTTTCTAAAGACTTGTAGACCTCTTTTAAATAAATTATTCTACTCATTCTCTTCACATATTAATAAGTCTCTAACTTCCTTAGAACTCATTCTTTCATCATTCTCTATGTTGTACCAAATTTCTCCTTCTTCCTCAGGTACCAGGTAAAGTACCTTTTCAGGTTTACTTTTATCCCATAATCCAAATCTATGCTGGTTCTCGGTAAAGTTAAATATCCTATTCATTCTTAAAACCATCTTCCCACATCTATACTTTCTTAACTAATAATTTGCATATTTTACTTATATATAATTATAGAATATATTTATTGGTTTCTCAAATTTATTTAAAATAGTTAAGGTAATAGGCCATATCCTAATTCTACTGATTACACTCAAGTTTAGTTTTGTAAATTCTGATGCTGTTTTACCTTCTGAAACATTCTTTGATGCATCCCCTAGAATATCACTAAATCTCCTTAGCCTGTTACCCAATTCTCTAACCTTCATAGAATCTGCTGTGTCAGCCAATACATCTGTAAATAAATTTGTCATGCTTGCGGTTAAAATAAGTATTATTGCAATTATTTTATTTTTCATATTTATCTTCATTTCCTTTTCAATCGTTTTGTAAAGTTAAATGAAAATTGAGGACCAGCTACACTTTCTGGTACAATGTTTTTGCAACAAAACTATTACCTCCCAGAAAGGAGCATGATCCTCGTGCAAAAATTGTATCATTAAGGTGTCCTAAGTGCAACAATTCTCATTCGTCCATAACTACTTGTAATTCCCATATTAGTATATTATTCTGTTTAATGCCCTTTTTTCCTCCAATACAGTTTAATTTTTATGATAATTTATTTTATCAATTAGGTGCTTAAAATTATTCCAATTGAATTTTAATTAGAAAACCTGAACAATACGCTTATACTTCTTATATTGGTGATTTTTGCATTGTGGACCAAAAAAGATGGCTGTACTATTTTACAGCCATCTTTTTAATTTCCTGTTATACCTTTTAAGTTTAATTCTTTTCAATTAACTCCAGTATTTCATCTGTAGATTCTATATCAAATATACCTTCTGCCAAAAGATCCATGGTCGAAAGAGAAGCACTCCTTATCTTTTCTTGCAATGATGCCGGCAGTATTCCTAGCTTCTTAGTGAATTGTTTAATAATCGTATCGGCTCTTCCTTCGGCCATTCCTCCGGCTCTCCCTTTTGCTTCACCTTTTGCTTCCGCATATTTCATGCTTGAGACGGCATCCAGCCTTGCCTTTTCTTGGGCTGCATATTTCTCTCTTAATCTTTCGTCTGCGCTTATTTTTCTTAACATGTCCATGGCTATTTTTAGCTCCTCCTTCCTTTTTATTATTTCTTTTATGTCTTCTTTCCCTGCTTTTTTTATGAAGTTTAACCATAGTTCTATGGCTTCCATCTTCTCTTTTGTTAATTCAATTATATCAATTATCCCAAGGTTTTTAAATATGAAGATTATATGTGGATAGTGTCAATTTACTGTAGGAAAAAGAAGAACAGAAACATCCTGGTTCTCAGATTATAGGAATGTCCTTGATAACTAGTATCTTCCATGTGATTTTGTCAGCCTTAGCAGCAAGCTTGTTATTTTTGTACTTCTTTTGAGTATTTGGCTGCCTCTTGTTCGAGTATATCATATGGATCCCTCTTATAGTCAAGAGCTCGTTCCACCATTCCCTAAATCTTTTAACGCTAACCTACCTTTCAAATTTTTGTTGTATGTTAACTAACATTTTAACAGGATGGTGTCTTCTTTTCTATTTTTTTGCGAACCCTCGCTATTTTCCCTACAATAACTTTACTCTATGTTAATATTTTATATCATAGATTTAGTTATAAGAGATGTAATGAATGGACGAATATAGTTTCTTATTATAATAATGCTAAAAATGGAGGAGTTGTTATCTATGAACAGTGAATTTAGAATATTTTCAAAATAAAAAACACTTTCAAGTCCGGTAACTACCAAGTCTGAAAGTGTTTATTTTTTCTTCTATTCTTTTTCGATTATTTCATATATTTCTTCAATAGTTTCTGTATCAAAAACTTTTTCTGTCAAAAGCTCCAATGTCGTAGGAGAAGCATTTCGTATACTCTCT
>JALNWH010000207.1 GCA_023230985.1 Bacillota bacterium | reverse complement strand
AGCTTCATGGATTCAAAAATACCGGCGATGAACCAATGATAACCATAGGGTCACAATCACCTGCTGATTTAGATTTATATAAAAAAGGCGGATTTGGTTTTGGCAGCACTTGTGATAAATAGGAGGTGATTGTTTAGAAAAAACTTTTATCAAAAAAAGTCATTTATTCAATCAAAAATATTATAGGGGGAATAAAAATGCGTAAAATTTTAAGTCTGGTTTTAGTATTGGTAATGAGCATTTCGATAATATCCGGATGTACACCAAAGGTTGAAAACAATGGTGGAGCCGGAGAATCAAATGAAAAAATTGTTATGAAAATTGCTCACCCGGCTATGCCCGGAAGTCCGCGTGATTTAGGGGCAAATAAGATTAAAGAAGTAATAGAAAGAGAAACAGACGGCAGAGTGGAAGTACAGGTTTATCCTTCTCAGCAGCTAGGTCTAACTAATGAAATAATCCAAGGTCTGCAAAATGGAAATATTGAAATGAACATGGCTCCAGTAATGGTTTATGGTACTGTTCAGCCCTTGGTTGGGGTTTTGGATATACCATTCTTATACCCGGACACAAACGAAGACATGATTAGTTTTCTAGCCTCTGATGCTGTTAAGCCTTTAATGGAAACAACGAAATCAAAAGGCATAGTTACCTTGGATTTGTGGTTTGCAGGCTTGAAAAACTTCACAGCTAATAAACCGTTAGAAACAATTGCCGACTTTAAAGGTCAAAAATTCAGAGTAATGCCGGCCCCAATGTTAGTTGAACAATTTAAAGCTTTGGGTGCATCCGGACTTAATATAGACTTGGGAGAAACTTATAGCTCCTTGCAAACCGGTGCAATAGATGGACAAGAGAACCCATATGACGTTATCTTTGAACAAAAGTACCATGAAGTCCAAAAATATGTTACACAAACATCCCACGCATCTGTTGTTCTTGCAATAGCAGTATCACAAAAATGGTGGAATGACTTGCCTGCTGATATTCAAGAAGCAGTATTAAAAGGAATAGAAGAAGGTAAAAAGGTTGCTACTGAAAAGCTTTTAGAAAATGAAGCTGATTATAAAGAGCAAATAAGGGCATCAGGTGTTGGTATCGTTGAATTAACAAAAGAAGACAAAGAAGCTTTTGCTCCGGTAAGAGAGCATACAATAAAGGCTTTCAAAGAAAAATATGGTGAAGAAGGAAAAAGCATATTTGAATTACTAAGTGAAGAAGCTAAAAAGTACTAGATATAAAAAGCATATTGGATTTAGTAAGGGCATTTAGCCAACTAAACCCAATATGCTTATTAAAAAAAATAAGAATCCTCATAGAAGGAGGAAGTATAAATATGTTAAAGAAAATTGAAAAGGCAATAATTGATTTTGAAACTTTCCTTGCCGGTACAGGAATACTTCTGATTACAGCAATAATATTTGTAAATGTAGTGCTTAGATATATTTTTAAAACAGGTATGATCTGGGTAGAGGAATTTACCAGATATATGATGATTTGGGTTGTGTTTGTTGCATCAGGATTAGCAGTAAGAAGGAATCTTCATGTATCAATGGATGCGCTTTTTAACTATTTACCCGATAGTATAAAAAGATATATGAGCATATTTATCTATATAGTATCCGGATTGTTATCCTTAGGTTTAACTATTGTGGGTACTCAATATGCGCTATCACTGGGACGTACAGACCAGGTGGCTGTCGCATTGGATTGGTTCCCTTTATGGATACTGGCTATTTGTGTGCCTATCGGTGGTATATTTATGGTTATATTCTATTGGCAGTTGGCTTGGAGAAACATTATAAACAAGGATATGATACTTAGCTTGGAAGAAGGTGACGAGGAATGATTGTATTAATCTCTATAATATTTTTTCTATTCTTAACGCTCGGTTTCCCTATATTTTTATCTTTGTTTGCAACAAGCGCATCAACAATATTGAGGTATTTCCCCAACATGACCCCTTCTGTAATAGCTCAGCGAATGATTAGTGGGATTGACGTTTTTTCCTTGCTTTCTATACCCGGATTTATTTTAACTGCGGAAGTTATAGGCGGAGGAGAAATAGGAAAAAGGCTTGTTAAATTCACTAGAAGCTTGGTAGGCCACCTCCACGGTGGACTGGCTATTGCCGTTGTATTGACTTGTATGATATTCGGTGCTATATCCGGGGCCGGCGGTGCCGCCATAGTAGCCATAGGCTCTTTGGTATATCCTTTACTCATAGAATCCGGTTATGGCAGAAAATTTTCCATAGGATTGATTCTTTCTGCCAGCACGTTGGCTATGCTTATACCACCCGGTATTGCCATGATTTTATATGCTACATTGACCAATAATTCAATTGGTTCAATCTTTATGTCCGGATTAGGAACAGGTATTTTTGTGGGTATAATCTTAATGATATATTGCCTGGTGTATTCAATTGTAAAAAAGGTACCTCTGCAAAAAAGGGCTACACTGAAAGAGATAGGAATTAGCATCAAAGAAAGTTTTTGGGCACTGGGGCTTCCAGTCATTATAGTTGGGGGCATATATAGCGGTTACTTTACAGCAACGGAAGCGGCAAGTATATCTGCGGTTTATGCAATTTTCGTCGAATCAGTTATTTATCGGAACTTTACTATTAAAAAGCTTTGGAGAGTTGCTGCTAAGACCGGAGCAGATACCGCCATGTTATTCATGTTAATTGCATCAGGTGCATTGCTTTCTTGGGTATTTACTATCAGCCAGATACCCCAAGCTGTTGCAGCGACTCTAGGAAATTTCAGTCCAATAGTTGTGTTTTTCCTTATAAATGCGATATTCCTGATTGCAGGTATGTTTATAGACCCGAATTCAGCAATTATCGTTTTAGTTCCCATTTTATACCCTATAGCAATAAAAGTTGGGATGAATCCTATTCAAATGTCAATGGTTATAGTATTTAACCTTGCTATAGGTATGTTGACCCCTCCTTTTGGGTTAAACTTATTTGTAGGCTCTCAAACATTAAAGGCCAGCTATACAGATACGGTAAAGTCATCTTTAATCTTT
>JALNWH010000206.1 GCA_023230985.1 Bacillota bacterium | reverse complement strand
CCTGCTATGCAGGCGGTTAAACCGTTATATAACTAAGAGAACAGCTTTGGCTGTTAATTAGGGTGGCAACGCGGAACCTTTCGTCCCTTTGTGGTACGAGAGGTTTATTTTTTACAATAATATAAGGAGGATATGAGATGCTTGATATTAAGGTTATTAGAGCGAACCCGGAAGAAGTAATGAGGAAACTAAATAAAAGAGGCGGAGAATTTAAAATCCCTCAAGTCTTGGAACTGGACGAAAAGAGGAGGGAACTTTTGGGAGTTGTAGAAGAACTAAAGGGAAAAAGAAACAAGGTATCCGAGGAAATAGCTAAAATCAAAAAACAAAAAGGTGATGCCGATTCTTTAATATTGGATATGAAAGAGGTTTCGGATAAAATTAAAGAGGGCGATGATAATGTTAAAAAGATAGAAGAGGAAATTTCTACAATACTGCTTAACATACCAAATACGCCTAATGATGATGTTCCTAAAGGTGATTCCGATGAGGATAATAAGGAGATTAGGAAGTGGGGAGAGCCTGCTGAATTTCCTTATGAACCTAAAGCTCATTGGGATATAGGCGAAGATTTGGGAATATTGGATTTTGCTACAGCAGGTAAAGTTACCGGGACACGCTTTACCTTCTACCGGGGACTCGGCGCCAGATTGGAAAGATCCTTAATTAATTTTATGCTGGATACCCATATTTCAAATGGTTATACGGAAATACTGCCCCCTTATATGGCAAATAGTAAAAGCATGCAAGGTACGGGACAATTGCCTAAGTTTGAAGTAGATATGTTTAAAGTAAATAATACAGATTATTATTTGATACCTACTGCAGAGGTACCTGTAACTAATATTCATAGAGAAGAAATACTGGAGGGTGTCGATTTTCCAATAAAATATGTGGCCTATAGCGCATGTTTCAGAGCGGAAGCCGGTTCGGCAGGCAGGGACACCCGAGGTCTCATAAGGCAGCATCAATTTAATAAGGTAGAACTTGTAAAGTTTGCCCACCCGGAACATTCTTATGAAGATTTGGAATCCCTCACAAATGATGCGGAAAGGATTTTACAACTTCTAGAGTTACCCTATAGAGTAGTATGTCTAAGTACCGGAGATCTCGGCTTTTCTTCGGCAAAGACCTATGATTTGGAAGTATGGATGCCAAGCTATAATAGATATGTGGAAATTTCCAGCTGCAGTAACTTTGAAGATTTCCAAGCTCGCAGAGCGGATATTAAATTCAAAGAAGGCCCTAAAGGCAAAGCAAAGTTCGTTCATACTTTAAATGGCTCCGGTATTGCAGTGGGCAGAACAGTAGCGGCTATTTTGGAAAACTACCAACAAGAAGACGGAAGTGTTATAATCCCCAAAGCCATAAGAAATTACATGGGCGGCATCAACAAAATAACACGATAGCACAGAGGGACGGTTCTTATTTGCTATAAAACATAAGCTATTATATTCAACAAAGCTTAGGGAGGTATGAATTTGAAAAAGGCGTTAGATTTATTTGGAACAATTTTAATTGCTTTTGTTCTCGCCATGCTTTTAAAAACAACTGTTTTTGCATTGCCTGAAATTAGAATGAGTTCCATGGAAAATACTCTCCTACAAGGCGAAAGAGCCCTTGAGTTAAAATTTGTCTATAGTTTTTTGGAGCCAAAAAGGGGAGATGTAATAGTTTTTGATAAAGAAAATAAAAAAGCAGGGTTTGTTTCAAATTATTTAAAAGAGGTTAAAGAAACCATAGACATGATAAGAGGTAATGCATCAAAGAATCATCTGATTAAAAGAGTTATAGGTATTCCCGGTGATGAAATTGAGTTTTGTGAAGGTAATGTATATATAAATGATGTATTGTTAGAAGAAGGTTATATCAAAGGTGAAACTTTTGCTGATGAAATGGAGACGCCTTTTGTTGTACCCGAAGGGAAGGTCTTTGTTATGGGCGATAACAGAGAAGTGAGCTTGGATAGTAGAAATCTTGGGTTTATAGACTATAAGCAGATTGAGGGGAAAGTGATTGCAAGAATCTGGCCTTTGAAAAAAATGAAAGTAATAAAGGGTTTGGATAGCAACAATCTATTTTGATTTAAGGAAGGTTATGCAAATGATTAAGCGGTTACTATTGCTATTAGTTATATTTTGCATGTGTATAATCACTATCATAAATGCGGATGTGGGGCCAAAACCTTCTTTGGAAGTAACTGTAATGAATGCGCCGAACTCTTTATATTATTTAGATTTATTGATTGATTACAGTGATGATCACTTATATCAATTTATAGAGGAAAATGAAATAGAAAATAAGGATATGTATAATACCTTGAAAAGCTATAATATAGATGGCTGGCATCCCGCACTTGTTACAGGAACGAAGGTACCATTGAATGGCAAACTCACCGGTATTAAAGAAGGAGAATATACAAAGCATTATTTTTCTTATGTGGGAGTTCCGGATAAGTTTAAAATTATCATTGTCGATTCAGATAATGAAATTATTGTATCGGAAAATGTTTTGGAGAGAAAATCCTTTAATACAAAAGTTTACTTTGATTGTGATACAAGGTTGATTAAGGAGAAATCATATATATTATCTACATTTATGCAGCTTTTACCCACATGCCTGTTAACGCTATTAATAGAAGGTATAATACTTGTTTTTTTTGGATTTAGTTTAAAGTTAAATTGGAAACCATTCTTAATAATTAATATAATAACTCAGGTTTTATTAACAGCTATTGTCGGTATATCTATGTATGCCTATGGTATAATGTTAGCACTTTTAGCTTTTTTTGCTTTTGAATGGGTAATTGTAATAGGTGAAGCGATACTATTTTCTAAGTATTTAAAACAACATTCTAAGAAAAGACGTGTATTCTATGCGATAACAGCAAATATCGCAAGTATGCTTGCAGGACTGATGATTGCTTTATATATAAATCTATAGTCTGCCGGAGGGATGGTAGCCACTCCAGCTCTAACGAGTAAACATTTTTCGAGATAAACCATCCAAAGATGTAGTAAGATATGATATAATAATAGTGATGTAACTATTGATACTACTATATCTAAGGAGGTTTTAATAAGACTTAT
>JALNWH010000205.1 GCA_023230985.1 Bacillota bacterium | reverse complement strand
TTTTTAATTTCATTAATTAATTCTGTTTCATCGAAATGCTTTTCTATTACTTCAAATTTCATTTCGGTTAATTTCCCTAAGGCTGCTTTTTCTATTCCATCTGTTACTAATATTCGTTGCATTTTTAATTCTCCTTTCATTTTCTGTTTCTCAATTCCCGCATCCCAAAACCTCATCTATTGTCTCCAACAATCCCTCTACATCTTCCAAAGTATAGTCCCCCATGTGAGAGATTCTAAAAGTTTTATCTTTCAAATCACCATATCCGTTAGATATCTGATATCCTCTTTCACCTAATTCCCTATTTAGCCATGATATATCAATTCCTTTTGTATTCTTTATAGCGGTTACTGTATCTGAGGCGTATTCTTCCTTTGGAAACAGTTCAAAATTCTTTTTTGCCCAATCTCTTACACACTGCGCCATATCCAGATGTCTTTTATATCTATTTTCCAAACCTTCTTCAAGGATCCTATCAAGTTGATAATCCATCGCATACATTATAGATAAAGCCGGTGTTGAAGGATATTGATAATCTTTTTTTTGAATATAATTATATAATTCTAATAAATCCAAATAGTAGCCCCTGTTCTTCACATTCTTAGCAGCTTCTATCGCCTTTTGTGATACCGAAGCCATTGCCATTCCCGGAGGCAGTCCAAAGCATTTCTGGGTAGAGGTTATACATATATCCATACCCAATTTGTCTACTTCTATTTTTGTACCTGCCATTGAAGACACGGCATCTACACAAAATACCACTTCCGGAAAGTTTCTTAGCACTTGAGATATTCCCTCTAAAGGATTCATAACTCCGGTGGAAGTCTCGTTATGAGTTACAGTAACTAAATCGTATTTTCCTGTTCTTAAAACCTCTTCCACCATTTCAGGAGTTATTATATCTCCTTTATCAGCTCTATATATATCCGCAGATACATTGTTAGATATAGCCATCTTATACCATCTCTCTCCAAAAGCCCCTATGGAAAAAACAGCTGCTCTCCTAGCGGTACATGACCTTATCGCTCCTTCCATTAGCCCGGTCCCTGATGAAGCAGAGAGCAAAATCCCCTCCTTTGTGCAGAAAACTTCCTGCAGCTTCCTACTTATGCTTCTTTGAAGGGCTGATGCATCCTTTGAGCGATGGCCAATCATAGGCCTTGACATTTGTTCCAGTACATCTTTTTTAACATCAATTGGTCCCGGTATGAATAGTTTCTTATGCATGTTATCCTCTTCTTTCTAGTTTTAGTATTAAAATATAAAAAACCTCTCATCCCCCAAGCAGGGACGAAAGGCTTACTTCCGCGTTGCCACCCAAATTGACATAATAGTCCTCTTTATCGCAGTATAAGGTCTGCCTACCTTTTGCTCATCGCAAACCCTCCAAGGCGGATTCAATAGATTCGGTACCGACTCTCACCTGCCGCCGGCTCTCTTTACCAAATTGCCTATTTACTATCCCTCTTCAACGGTTTTAATATTTATTTAAATATTAAACTACATTATAACCTCTAATTTATAAAAATGCAATACTATTTTTTATTTTTTCAACTTCTTGAAAAAAAATTTTTCTCTGTCATAATAATTATAAGGCTTACGAATATTATACTACATTTTATCCATAATACATAGGAGGAATAATTTTGAAAACAAATACATTAGAAAAATATGATGCATTTTTGCAAAGCCATCCTAAAGGGCATTTTATGCAATCCAAAGAATGGGCAAGGATTAAATCGGAATGGATAAACGAAATAGTGACCGTTGAAGATGAAAATGATGAAATTAAAGGCTCCATGAGTCTGCTAATCAGAAAAGTTCCGATTCTCGGCTATACTATGATGTATTGTCCCAGAGGCCCCGTATGCGGCCCCCATGATAAAGACACTCTAAAAAAGCTCTTGGATAAAACTAAAGTATTGGCAAAAAAACATAAATCCTATGCATTAAAAATGGATCCGGATATAGAAATAGAAGATGCCAAATTTGAAGAAATGGTTAAAAGTCTTGGATTTAAGGTAAGCAGAGGCCTTAGAAATTATGAGGGAATACAGCCCCGATTTGTGTTTCGATTGGATTTAAAAAACAAAACAGAAGATGAGATTATGAAAGATTTTCATCATAAGACCAGATACAATATAAGGCTTTCATATAGAAAAGGTATAGAAACAAAAGTTGGTACCAGAGATGATATTGCTGTGTTTCACGAATTAATGGTTGAGACGGGTATAAGAGATAAATTTTTAATAAGGCCGAAAGAATACTATGAATCCGTTTATGATATGTTGGGGCCGGAGCATGTCAGATTATTTTTAGCTTATTATGATGATAAAGCCATTGCCGGTACGATTGCTATCCTATACGGTAATAAATGCTGGTATTTATACGGTGCCAGCAGCAATCAGTATAGAAATCTAATGCCTAACTATCAACTTCAATGGAATATGATTAAATGGGCAATTGATTCAAAATGTGATATATACGATTTTAGGGGGGTTCCCGGAAATATTGATGATAGCAACCCTATGGTGGGTCTATATAAATTTAAAGTAGGCTTCAAAGGGAAATTCACAGAATTTGTCGGTATGCTTGATTATGTATTTAACCCTTTTATTTATTTCTGTGCCGAGAAAGGAATTATTGTTTTTAGAGAACTAAGGCGGAGGTATAGAACTTTTAAAAACAGCATTGGTTCACGTTCTGAATCTACAGTTGAAGATTAACGAGAAAAAAGAACTATAAGGATGGGATAAAGTTTGAAAACTATAGAAAGAGAATTTCTCCCAATTATACTGGGAAATGATATAAATACATATAGCGTTGCAAGAGCATTTTATGAAGAATACAAAATCAAATCTATTGTTTTGGGCAAGTACCGAAGCGGTCCCAGCAATAACAGTAAAATCGTTGACTTTTACGATGATAAAAATTTGGACAATCAAGAGGTTTTTTTTAAAACAATCGATTCCTTTGCTGATAAGTATCTCCATAAGAGACTAATATTGCTGGGATGCGGTGACAACTATGCGGAATTGATAATAAAGAATAAATATAATTTCAAAGATAATGTTATCGCCCCATATATTGACGAATCATTGATGAATGATTTAATCAAAAAAAGTAAATTTTATGAGA
>JALNWH010000204.1 GCA_023230985.1 Bacillota bacterium | reverse complement strand
AAGCCATCTACTGATGATTCTTCTTTAAATTCTATATTGAAATCTTCAAAACTGTCCCCTAATTTTTTAAATGCAGCACTGTTTTTTACCAATTTCTTCATTACAAAATTGACCATATTTCTAAAGGGAGAGGGACCTGATAATTTTAATGTGTCATCTGTTTTGCAAATATCAGGTATATAAATAACTTTACCTAATTTAGACTGAGAAATATTACGCGCTCCATAAAAAAGATTATCTGATAAAATTCCATTTTCATACGCATATATGTTACTTTGATTTGAATTCACTCTACCTTTTATATCAGATTTAAAATACTTCCTAACTTTCAATATATTATCATTTGACCTGTATTCCTCTTTTAATGATTGCTGTTCATCATTTGTAGTAAAAAACTCTATTTCTATCCAACTCTCATTATCTTCAGTTTGAAACTTCGGGAAATCAGTACTCTCATTATATTTTATACCTTCATCTTCATAAAACAGTCTTAATGCTGTTATTATATTCGTTTTTCCTACATTATTTTCACCAATTAAAAGAGAGTAATCATCTAAATTAATCGTAACATCTTTAATAGAACGAAAATTATGTATTTTTAAAGTCTGAATTTTCATCGCTGTAATCTCCCTTTACAAACCAAAGTAAATTCATCCTGTTTTTCCACATTATATCATATATTTCAACAATTTTGTATAGTTTTTTATTAAGAGATATTCTAAATAGTGTTGAATCCTTCTTATTATCAAATTACTAAAATCCTAAATAAAAAAGTGCAGGTTCTCTCCCCGCACCTTACCCCTTATTCCTTATCCCTTATATACCTAATTCCTTTTTATCCCCTGCTATTCATCTATTAAGTACCTTGTAATAAGTTCATCCAGTTTCTGGCTTAATTTCAACGTCTCTTCATTGTTTATTCCTTTGCCCTCGAGGGTAACTTTTTTATTCAACTCATCTCTTAATTTCTCTATTTCCCGAAGCAAATGCTTCAATTTCTCACTATCCTGTTTGTCTTTAGATTTTTTTACTCTTTTCTCTTTGTACAAATCTCTATCTGCCATTTTTATTATGTCCCCCATGTTTCGTAAACAATCATAATAGGCTGCTCCTGCACTAATTTGAATATTCATCCCTTGCTCTGCTGCTAATTCACTAATCTCTTTTCTTATTCTTTCTATTACTCTGTAAGCAGCCTTTTTATCCTGGTTAAAAAATAAAATTATAAATTCATCACCTCCGTATCTTAGCCCTACATCCTCCTTTCTTATACTGTTTTTAATCGCTTGTCCCACTATTTCGATGGCCTTATCCCCTGCCATATGTCCATATGTATCGTTTATTTCTTTTAAATTATCCACGTCAATAAGTATTAGGGAAAAGTTTTGGGTTCTAGGCTGAAAGGTTGCACCACTGATAATCTGCTCCCAATAATTACGGTTATATAGTCCAGTAACTGCATCTGTCAATGCTTTTCTACAGTTTTTACACTTAGGATGTCTTAATACAGCAGTAATTACATAGTACATATTGCCAGTAATATTAGCCTCATCAATAGTGACATTATAATCCTCCAAATCATATTCAATAGGAAAATTATCAGTCAATCTATATAAATCCCCTAGTTTTTCAAGGTATTTTATGGCATTTTGATTGTCTATACTGGCATATTGAATATCATATCTTTTATTTAATACGATGCGAATTATCTCTTTATTTTTATCTTCCTTGCACATAATAATTAGCCTCCAAATTTTCTGTTTGTTCTTTATTAGAACATATTATTGCATAACTTCGGATAAAATACAACTGTTCCAATAAAGAACATAAGGTGGTGTAATTATAAAGTTAATACTGGATTCCGAAGAACGCAATATTACAGGTTCCAGAGTAAAAATTGCAAGGTTAAGAAATAATCTAACCCAACAACAGTTATCCGCTAAACTGGAAACCTTGGCCGTGTATATAGACAGAGCCAGTATTTCTAAAATCGAGCAACAAAAACGCATTGTGACTGACTATGAGTTACTTGCCCTGTGCGAAGTCCTCAAAGTCAGCCCTGGTTGGCTATTAGGGTTAGAAAAATAATTTTTGTTCTAATAAAGAACATTATAATATATACCCTTATTTTTGTAAATCTAACAGTCTCTTTTTCCTTTTCTTGCACCTTTACCTTATATCAGTCCTCATTTACCCACCTTGTTTGCCTTCATTTACCTATATTTATCAAAGCATAAAAAAACACACCTCTCCTCTGCGTTATGCAGTATAAGAGAAGTGTGTCCCTCTCGACCATATGTTCTCATATTACCATATTCTAGTTGGTAATACAAGGATTAATATTATTTTTTCTTTGCAATTAATGTCCATCGAATGGCCGTTTTGGAAACTGGCTGCATACCGTTCTCTGCTGTATTTACTTTTATATAGTATGGTCTCAAATTGAATCTGTAACCATCTTTTACAAGAAACTCTGTTGTCTGAATGAGTGCTTTTATCGTAGCATATGCTGCTTTAATCCCTATGCAATCTATATGGATAATAGAATCCTTTAAAACATATTCAATTATAGCCTGTGAAACAGCATTGATATTACTATCCCCAGATACCCTTAATACCTGTACATTCATAATAAAATTCCTCCTAAAGGCTTATTTCAAGCATTATAGGAAGGAATTTTATATTATTTCAAGTTTAAATAACAAATATGTAAAATTGTTAACTTTTGCAAACAGTTAAACTTTGTTTGTTGCTTCTTATAAACAGTTGAATTTTGTTGTTTTTCCTTATAAACAGTGGTGCAAATGTGTTTGCCCAACCCAGTCATATTTGCTCCACTGTTTGATAAGGAGTAACAATTAATTTTACCTTTTACTATAATATTTAAAAAATACTTTATTAATAAAAATATGTATCATAGTTTAACTGTTTGTAAGGGTCAACAATGAATGAAATATTTGTAATAAAAATATATACACAGTTCAACTGTTTATAAGGCTTAACAATTCTTTATATGCTTCTATATATATATTATACAGGCTTTAAATTTAAAAATGTGACACTTTTTATAAAACTTTTTAAATTTTTTTATTTTATTCTACAGCATTTTTCAGTCCTGTATCATAATCTTTCACAATGATTTTCTT
>JALNWH010000203.1 GCA_023230985.1 Bacillota bacterium | reverse complement strand
GCTGCACTACTTGTTGCAAGCATTTCCGAGTATTCAATATTATCTGCATTAAGCTGTTTTTCTAAGTCTTCAACAGCTCCTTTTAATCCAACAGTTACATCACCTTCTAATACAGAAGTAGGGGCTTGACCCTGCCCAATAAACTTTGGGCAGGGTGTCCCTATTCCATGAAAAGCATTTACTACAGTGGTGGTACTTCCAATTTCTGCAACCAGTACATCAATTTTCATTTCCTTCTTTTGCTTCCCTTCTCTTTTTAACAAGGTAGCTGGCAACTTCTATTCCATGTGTACCTCGTCCAAAACCTACATCCATACCCGCTTCTTTAGCTATTTCATTTGTTACTTGAGTGCCGCCTACTGCCAGTATAACTTTATCTCTAATACCTTTTTCAACACATAATTCATGAATTTTCTTCATATTCTTAATATGGACATCATCATGGGTGATAATCGTACTTGCAAGTATAGCATCTGCCTTTGTTTCTATTGCTGCATCAACAAGTTTTTCAACCGGGCAGGAAGTTCCTAAATATAGATACTTAACACCGAAACCTTCGATACCGCCATGTTTTATATCTAAAGTTTCTTTTAGCCCTACAGAGTGTTCATCTTCGCCAACTGTTGCAGCAACTACAAACATAGGCTCCTCTGCAATAGCATTTCGTACTTCTTCTTCAGACAAAACAGGTTCTTTCTCGGGTATTACTAATTTGTCAACATTAATATCGAATTTTACCTTACCTTTTATTTCAACTAAAGTACCTTCTGCCGGATGCATAACATTTTTATGAATTACTGTAACATCTTCTAATCCCATATTTTCGCCACACTTAATTGCAGCAAATTCAGCTGTTCTTTCGTCCAAAGGTAAGAATATAGTAACAGCTACAACACCGTCCGCTCTCCATTCAACTTCAGGTTTTACAATATTGGTATTATAGTATTTTTCTAATTCTTCTAACCTTACATTTACATTGTCTAACTCATCTAATTCATCAATATAAACAATTTTTGATGGGTCTTCAAAGGTATCTCCACCTATTGCATCGGATGCCTTTTCTAATCCTTCGGGTATGCAGTTATATCCATAGTGAACAGATACGGGTGCGAAATAGTCTTTATCCCTTTCAAATATCATGCCAACACCTACACCACCATCTATCTGTCTTGGTATACCGTCGCCATTTCTCTCAGGGTAGTTTCCACTATCAATAAAAAAGCCTTCTTCAACAGCCTTGAAATATCCGCCTACTTCTAAAATTTCTTCCATGAAAAGCACTGCTCTTTCTTTTATTTCTCTAACATTATCCCCTAATATGCCGTCTCTATCAATCTTAACCATTTCTCTTAGGCCGTCCATACCGTTTAAAGCCTGTTTTGCTGTATCACAAGCAGCAATATTATAATAATGCCATGGTACATTCCTTCCCTCGTCAGGAGTTATAGTGGATTGAATATCAGCACTTGTAAGTCTGGAAATTATCATATTGAGGGTATGAGTAACTGTAGCTTCTTTTGCATCGGATTCCATATATTTAGTATTTTGTTGTGCTCTCATTTTGTACTCGCTAAAGAAGTCTCTAAGAGCTACCGCATAAGGTAAATCCAATCTCATGCATGGAGCCGGTGTTCCTGTCGGCGGAACAGTTGATAATGCTATGTTTTTCGGTTTCATTCCGATTTTTCTTGAAAAAGCGGAGTTTATAGCATGCTGTACCATAAGTTCCGGCATAACCTTCCATGCTTTCATAGCGGTGGCATTTGCATTATGTGCACCGTCTATTTGCAACATGTCTGCCCAAACCATGACTTTCTTTGCTTCACATGCATCAACAAAACTTCTGATCATATTAACATTTCTATATAAAACATTGTACTGTGGATCTTGGTGTGCCCCATTTACTCCTTCTTCTGCAAACATAACTGCAATATCAGGACCTGCTACCCCTGATACATAAGAGTGAAAGTTTATAGGCCTTCCTACTTCGTCTTCTATTAAATCTAAAGCTTTTCTACTTGCTCTTACTTGCTTTCTTGTTACCATTATCCCGCCAATACCTTGATTAGTTCCTTCCATAAGAGAGTCAACATGGGATTGTCCTGTTGTCCTAATTACCATTATGTGATCTGCGCCATGCCAAGCCGCCATCCTCATTCTTCGAAGATCGTCCTCAAATCTTCCTGAAGCAATTTCTGTAGTTACAACACAATCCGGTTGTGGATCTATATAGCCAAACCCTCTGCTTCCCGGTAGAGGAACAGAATTCTTTAAGTCCTCAGAAGCTTCAAAATACTCAAAATCACCTATAATTCTTTTTTTATTAGTTCCTTCTCTCCAATGCCAGCCTCTTCTCCTAGGCCTATAATTCTCTAGGCCTTCAAGGATTTGTTTTATATCAATCTTTTTGTTCGGGTCTAATTTCATTATTTAATCCCTCCTTCAAAAAGAGCTTCAACTTCATCCCAATGCTTATCGTTTGCCAATGCAAGACCGGCATCTCTTACTGAAACACCAAGTTTTTTTGATAATCTCCATACAACGTTACCTGCGCCTTTACCCATTAAACCTTTTTTCATAACACCTTCCACAATAGGTTTTGCTTCAAGACTTGAAAAACCCATACGTAAAAGAATGCTTCTTTCTATAGCAGGGGTTGTGTTTTTATAACCCATGTCCAACATAGGTTCTACTATCTTATTTGCAAGCTCCCAAAATCTGTCTTTTAATTCTTCTTCTGTTAGATTAGCCAAATGTTTTCGTCTTGCTTCAAAATCATCAGGTCTTTTCAAGTTAAACCCTCCATTTCATTTTATTTAACGGTAACCTCCAAGTCCTTTAAGACGTCTAAAACAAAGTCATCATTACTATTTGCATCTTTAACAATAAAATCAAAATCTTCTTTACTAATCTCTTTTTTATCATAATTTTTAATAGCATTTCGTACATAAGAGGTTCTGGCCTTGTCTAAATCAAAATCTCTTATTTTGATTCTACCCGGGCTATCAGGGAATATGATATTTTTACCGGGTACTTCATCTTCCGTATCTCCAAACATTATTTCTATACCGTTTTGTTTTGCAAAACTGATTTGAGGCATTGGATGCTTACCGGCTCCTGTATATTCGGTTTCCTGTACAATTATTGTTTGATCTT
>JALNWH010000202.1 GCA_023230985.1 Bacillota bacterium | reverse complement strand
TGACACCTTATGCCCCTTAATTGTCCAATTACTTCCTTGATATCTACTCCGGCTCTTAGTGCAATTGAAATAAGCCTACTTGTAGCTTCCGATTGTGAAGGACAACCCCCTGCCCTACCTAAATTTGCAAATACCTCGCAAATCCCGTTGTCATCTGAATTAACTGTTACATATAAGTTACCGCAGCCAATCTTTATCTTCTCAGTTATACCAACGGTTACATCAGGCCTAACTCTAGGTATCAAAGTTTCAGCCATTTCTTTGTCATCATTTTTACCTACTGAGCCAATATTAAGTACCTGTGAATCTCTGCTGCCGTCTCTATAAATTGTAACACCTTTACATCCAAGTTTATATGCAAGCATATATACTTCTCGCACATCATCCCTTGTAGCACTGTTTTTAAAATTTACAGTTTTGGAAACTGCATTATCCGTATATTTTTGAAATGCAGCTTGCATTTTAATATGCCAAATTGGTGCAATATCATGAGATGTAACAAATATACGTCTTACATCTTCGGGAATTTCTTCGATATGCTTTATTGTTCCTTCTTTAGCTATTTTTTTCATCAGATCCAAACTATAAAATCCTTTTTCTTTTGCTATCCTTTCAAAAATGGGATTCACTTCCGGTAATTCATCATTATCCATAACATTTCTTATAAAGGAGACTGCAAAGAGTGGCTCTACTCCACTGGATACTCCTGCTATTATTGAAATAGTACCCGTAGGTGCTATTGTAGTTGTTGTGGCATTTCTAAGCTTTGTTCCTTTTCCAGCATAAATGCTTATGTCATAGGCCGGAAAAGTTCCACGAATTTCTGCTAGTTTTATTGAAGCTTGTTTTGACCTTTTATCAATGTATTTCATAACAGATTCAGCAGTTTTTATGCCTTCATTAGAATCATATGGAATCCCAAGCTCAATAAGTGTATCAGCAAAACCCATTACCCCTAATCCGATTTTCCTCGTTTTTTTTGTCATTTCTTCAATTTTTTCAAGGGGATATTTATTTATTTCTATTACATTATCAAGAAAGTGTACTGAAACATCAATTAGTCTTCCTAGCTTTTCATAATCCAAATACTTTCCACTTTTACTTTGACCGACACAAGATAATAAATTAATCGAACCCAGATTACAAGATTCATAAGGAATAAGTGGTTGTTCGCCGCAAGGATTGGTGCTTTCGATTTCACCAAGCTCTGGTGCTATATTGTTTCTATTCATCCTATCAAGAAAAACAATACCGGGTTCTCCATTGCTCCATGCCATATCAACAATAAGATCAAATACTTCATTAGCATTCAGTTTGCCTACAACTTCTTTATTATGAGGTTCCAGCAATTCATATTTTTCCCCTTTTTCAACTGCTTTCATAAATTTCTCTGTAATACCTATGCTAATATTGAAATTTGTTATATCCTTATCATTTTTTTTGCATTGAATAAAATCAATTATATCCGGATGATCAACCCGCAATATGCCCATATTGGCACCTCTTCTTACGCCGCCTTGCTTAACTGCCTCCGTTGCTGCATTGAATACTTTCATAAAAGAAATAGGACCCGATGCAACACCTCCTGTTGATTTAACCGAAGAGCCCTTGCTCCTCAAACGGCTAAAACTAAATCCGGTTCCTCCGCCACTCTTATGTATAATCGCAGCATTTTTTATTGCATCAAATATACCTTCCATTGAATCTTCAACCGGAAGTACAAAACAAGCAGAAAGCTGCCCTAATTCTCTGCCGGCATTCATTAAAGTTGGAGAATTTGGTAAAAATTCAAATTGAGACATTGCATTATAAAATTCATCTTCTATTTTTTTTGTATTTTTATCAGGTTCAAATATTTTGTCGGCACTTGCAATAGACGATGAAATCCTTCGAAACATTTCTTCCGGAGTCTCTATGGGTTTTCCGTTAACATCCTTTTTTAAGTATCTCTTTTCTAAAACCTTTAAACTATTTTCTGATATCATCCATATTTCCTCCCCACAATCTATAGTGTTAATGTATATAATATAACACAACATATTGTATCACATGCTATATAATACTGCAAATGACTTTAGTCCTAATTTAACAAAATATTTGCGTGTTTTCATTTATTTTAGACAATT
Organism: Bacillota bacterium; assembly: GCA_023230985.1. Classification (GTDB taxonomy): domain Bacteria; phylum Bacillota; class Clostridia; order Lutisporales; family Lutisporaceae; genus JAAYKT01. The sequence continues at coordinate 1,048 of JALNWH010000202.1, read as the reverse complement.
ATACCAAAATATTTTTGAAAAAAATAAAGATATTTGTTATAAAATCCAATAAAAATAGCACATAATAGTGCTAAAAAACATATTTATTTTGTTTTTATTTAGTTTTGTAATTATTAAAGAAAATTATTCTTAAGCCTATGAATAAAACTTTGTCTTTATTATAATCTCGAACTTTGGAAGTATCTAAGTCTACATAAATGCTTTCCACTCTAGTTCTATATACTTAACAGCTTTTCCAAAAATTCTTTAGATGTTTCTTCGATAAGACCGCTTAACATATACCTGGCATTTAATTTCGTACCTTCCATTGTATTTATATCTGCCTGTTTCAATACTTGGGGTTTTTCAATAAAAGAATTAATGACTTTAAATTTAGCATTCATAAAAATAATAGTTGGAACTTTTATAAAATCATCTATTTTATAATCATCTAATTCATTCTTTATTATATCCCTTAAAATAATACTTAATTTGATATCATCATTAGTACTAATTAATTTCTCTAACAAAGATAAATTAATCCAACAATCAGGGGATTTGGGATCAACAACTGCCAGAATATTAATTTTTTTATTTATACCCTTTATTTGCTCACTGATACTTCCTTCGATTTTCATTGGCAAATAATATTTCATCATATTATGTTTATACTTATCCTCTAAATTAAATATGTAACTTCTAAAACTGATACCTTTTTTAAATAAGTCTTTCAAAATTATAAACTCCCTTTCATATGATTAAGTGTATAAAATTCACCATTAAGTATATCCTGCAACAACAACTAATTTTTATCAAGACAATCATTTTATTCCCTGCATTTGGTCTTTAGCTTTACTTAGTTACTGTGCTCTAGATCACCAACCTTGGAACTCAGTAATCGTAGCAAATATAATAATCTACTTTGTATAAGTATATTTACCTTGTATCATAATTTAGTATTTTAAGAAAATAAAAATACTCGGCGACTACCTACTCTCCCGGGACCCTGCGGTCCAAGTACCATCGGCACAAGAGAGCTTAACTTCTGTGTTCGGCATGGGTACAGGTG
>JALNWH010000201.1 GCA_023230985.1 Bacillota bacterium | reverse complement strand
GAGGGGAGAAAAGTTTACAACAATATTCGTGAATAATGCTATATACGGTATGACAGGCGGACAGATGGCACCAACAACTATGGTAGGGCAAAAAGCTACTACAGCTCCTTTGGGAAGGGATGAAAATCATGCGGGTATGCCTTTAAGAATAAGTGAAATGCTTGCTACTATTCCCAAGGCTGTATTTGTAGAAAGAGTATCGGTACACAATATACCTAATCTTATGAAAGCAAAAAGAGCAATAAAGAAGGCATTTGAGATACAAATGAAAGGTTTAGGATTTTCTATAGTTGAAGTGCTATCTACATGTCCTACAAACTGGGGCAAAACTCCAGCTGAATCTCTTAAGTGGTTAGAAGAAAATATGATACCTTATTATCCAATACAAAACTTTAGAAAACCTGAGGAGGTGAAATAAATGACACATCAAATCATTATGGCTGGTTTCGGTGGACAAGGGGTCATGTCCATGGGGAGAATTCTTGTAGAAGCAGGTTTAAAAGAAAATAAAAATGTGTCATGGCTGCCTTCCTATGGTCCTGAAATGCGCGGAGGTACTGCAAATTGCAGCGTAATAGTATCTGATGAACCTGTCGGTGCTCCGACGGTTACGGAAGCTACCGCAGTAATAGCAATGAATAAACCTTCACTGATTAAATTTGAAAAGGATGTTATCCCCGGTGGTAAACTCTTTATCAACAGCTCACTTATTGATATTAAGGCAACAAGAGATGATATTGATGTTTATTATATACCCGCCAACGATATAGCTGACGAATTAGGAACAACCAAAATAGCAAACATGGCTATGCTGGGTGCATACCTAAAGGTAACAAAGGCGGTAAAAGAAGACAATGTGATGGAATATATAGCGGAAGTATTCAGCGGTAAAAAAGCGGAATTAGTGCCTTTAAATAAAGAAGCTTTAAAGAAAGGTTCAGAATTTATCGAATAGATTTTTGCTGAGTTAGCCAACCGCTTTGGGATTTTATAACCCGTCATCCACCCTCCAATCCCGAAGCGGTTTTTTTATGTGATTTTTTCCGTTAACCTGGGCACTAAGCTTTAAATATAGTTGACTTGCAAGTAAAGTTTCAGTAAAATAGGAAATAATAATATTAATAAGGATTCAATGAGAGGGAAAAGTATTTTGTATCACTGGCATAAGCGAGTTCGGATAGAGTGGAAGCCGGACTGCTATATATAAAAGAAAAGAGCCCGGGAGAACAATACTTGCGTTACCTGCGTTAAAGGATGAGAGGACAGTACTTGTCAAATAGAGTGGTACCGCGGATACCCCGTCTCTTTATAGAGGCGGGTTTTTTAAATACTGAAAAACTAACTAGGAGGCAATATTATGGATTTCAAATTGGAGATAGCTAAAAAAATCAGTGGTATGGTAGATATGGAACTGGAAAAAATAATAGATTTGATTGAAATACCACCGCAATCAAATATGGGAGATTACGCATTTCCTTGTTTTCAACTTGCTAGAGTGATGAGAAAATCACCTAATATGATAGCAAAGGAATTATCAGAAAAGATTGATAAAGATTTAATCGTAGATAAAGCGGAAGCAGCCGGTGGATACTTGAATTTTTTTATTAACAAAAGTGAATATACAAAATATATTATTAATGATGTACTAGAAAAAGGCAGTGCGTATGGTAGACAAATCGGTAATGAGGATAAAACGGTACTCGTTGAGTTTTCATCTCCGAATATTGCTAAGCCTTTTCATGTAGGACACATGTTTAATACGGTTATTGGCAGCTCAATAGAAAAAGTATTTAGACATTTAGGTTATAAAACAGAGAGATTAAATCATATAGGTGATTATGGAACTCAATTTGGTAAACTTATTTCCGCGTATAAAAGATGGGGGAATGAAGAGGCAATTGATAAGGATCCAATAAATGAATTATTAAAAATCTATGTTAAATTTCATGAAGAAGCGGAAAAGGACGAGGAGTTGGAAAAGGAAGGAAGAATGTATTTCAAACATTTGGAAAAAAACAATCCTGATTCAGTGGCAATATGGCAAAAATTTAAGGATTTAAGCCTAAGGGAGTTTAAAAAATTATATAATTTATTGAACATTGAATTTGATTCCTATGCCGGAGAAAGTTTTTATAGTGATAAAATGCCGGAGATAATAGATATGCTTTATGCTAAAAATCTTTTAGTGGATAGCGAGGGAGCAAAGATAGTTGACTTAAGTGAGTTTAATTTACCTCCTTGTCTGGTAATAAAATCCGATGGCGCTACCATATATGTTACACGGGATTTAGCAGCTGCATTATATAGAAAAAGAGCCTATGATTTTTACAAAAATGTCTATGTCGTTGGGGGTACACAAACATTGCATTTTAAACAAGTTTTTGGCACGTTAAAGCTTATGGGCTTTGAATGGGCTGATGACTGTGAGCATGTAGGAACTGCTTTAATAAAATTTGCAGATAAAAAGCTTTCAACTAGAAAAGGTGATGTAATTTTTGCAAAAGAAGTAATTGACGAAGCCATAGTAAAAACTACAGAAATTATTGAAAACAAGAATCCAAATTTAAAGAATAAAGAATTAGTAGCTAAACAAATTGGAATAGGAGCTATAATATATACTTTTCTAAAAAACAGTCGAGAAAGAGATGTAGTATTTAGTTGGGAAGAAAGTCTAAGCTTTGAAGGAGAGTCAGGGCCTTATGTGCAATATGGGTATGTAAGAGGAAATAGCATTTTAAATAAAGCAGGGACCATCAATGAAAACGCAGATTTATCTGTATTGAATACGGAAGATGAGTTTAACCTTGTAAAGCTTCTCGGTTCTTTCAAGGATGCACTTAAGGAATCCGCTGAAAGATATGAGCCTTTTGTTATTACCAGATATGTAACGGATTTAGCAAAAGCATACAATAAATTTTATAATACACATCATATATTAAATGCGGAAGAAAAAGTAAAAGACGCCAGATTGCTTTTGACTAAGGCGGTATGCAATGTATTTAAGATATCCCTGGGTATTTTAGGAATGGAAACACCGGAAAGCATGTAAGAATTGTAGTTAGTTAGAGTATAATTTTAATTGGCAAAACAACAAAAAATAAAAAGAAGGGGAAAACCCCTTCCCAACATACAAAAATACCTGTAAAATTTAATTTGCAGAAAAAACTAACAGGAGGTTTGTAT
>JALNWH010000200.1 GCA_023230985.1 Bacillota bacterium | reverse complement strand
GCTTTTACCGCCTTTCAAATGGCAGCCTGGGGTGGAATTGGCTTTATATCAGGCTTTTTTCAGCCGATAATGTTTCCTAAGAAGAGAAGGCCTGCTGATATGATGATAATGGAAGGGGTTAATTATAATATAATGATTATTATATTATGGGGAGGCCTTACCGGGGCGATTTTTTCCTTGTTTATGGATATTCAATCCGTTTTATTTTACTTTAATACATTCAGATGGGACTATTATCTTACGGTTATAGTGATTGCCATTCCTATTACTATTGAATATATTATTACAAATATATTATTTATTTTGCTTCTTTATCGGCCGGTTTATTATATATTTAATCGTTTGCGGGAAAAGTATGGTATTGGGCCTTAGCTAAAAATGATGTTGAAATAAACAAATGGTATTTTGAGGAAGGCAAAAAAGGAAAATATATTTTATTTCAATTTAATACAATCAGGGATACAAAATGAATAAATAATCATTGAATCTTCGACCACCTTGGTAAATTCATATGCATAAGGAACAAAAAAACTCTCTAAATTGGTAGGCGGTCGAAAAATATTGGTGAATTTATGTTTTAAATACACGCGTTACTAAACGTGGTAAATATTGCACTATTTAAACAAAAATAATAAAGTGTATATTGTTCCTTTATAGGAGTTCTAACGCTTAACATGATTGCCTTAATGTGGGAAGGTTGTGTATATCGTTCCTTTGTAAAGGTAAAAGTATATAATAACGGATATATGCTTTTTATTTTTGTTATAGAAAATATTTTTTAACTGTCTTTTAAAAAGGGGAGGAGAAAAAAATATTTATATTAAAATTATTTTGTGGTATAACCTGAGTTTTACAGTTGTTGTACTAAGAAAAAAGAAAACCCGATTATTGTTTAATAATTTTAAGGATAATTGTACTATTCATGGTACAATTATTCTTTTTTTAATTATTATAAACACTTTTAAAATAATTGTTGACATTTGTCCTATGTTGTACTATAATATATATGTGTCCAATATAAATTGAGAATGGAAGTAATATTATGATTAAAAAAAATAAAGTTAAATTTAAGGACGGGTCTGTAAAGACTCAAATTAGGGTCGTTGAAGGGATTAGAAGTGGTAATAAAATAATTCATCGCCATATCAAAGGATTCGGTTATTTGGAAGATAATGAAGATCAAAACGCCTTCTTGAAAATGGTTAAAGAATTTGATGAAAATTATCAGCATTCAAAAAAAATACAAATTGAACTAGATACCCAAGAATCCTGGCTTAATGATGAAGACGATAAGGTTTACAACTTTGGTTATAAGTTTATTGAAGCAATCTATAATAAACTTAACTTAAAATCCTTTTTTGATAATACTAAATTTCAAGGTAAATATAATCTAAATGAAGTGTTTAAATTCCTTGTTATCCACAGATTACTCAATCCTGATTCAAAAAGAGCTACTTACCAAAGAAAAGATAATCTCTTTGGTGTTCATACCAATTTTGAATTGCATGACATTTATCGTTCGCTTTCTTATTATGATAAACATTCTGATGAATTACAAAAGCATTTAAATGAAAGAATTAAAGAACTTATTGGTAGGAATTCAGAAAAATCATTTTATGATACTACTAATTATCATTTTGAAATTGATTTTGAAGATGAAGATTGTTATGTCCAGTTAGATGAGAAGATTGTGGATAAAAAAGAAATTAAGGACAGAAGAATAATTGAAAAACAAATTGATGGAGTTATTAAACAATTTGAACCTATTAGCGGATTTAAAAAACGTGGGGTCAGCAAGAAACATCAAGTAACTCCAATTGTTCAATTGAGCCTTATGATTGATGATAATGGCTTGCCGGTATGCATGCGTTTGTTTCCGGGGAATACCAGTGATGGCAAAACCCTTCAACCAACTATTGAAAATGTTAAAAAGAACTTTAAACTCAAAAGGCTATTAATTATAGCTGATAAAGGTATAAATACATCTTCAAATATAGACTATATAATCAATCAAGGTGATGGTTTTCTCTTTAGTCAAGTTCTAAGAGGCAAAAAAGGATATCGATATCACGAAAAATTGTTTGATGAATCATTATATACCGTTATTAATGATGATAATAAATATCAAACATTTATTGAAGAGTATGACGGCTTAGATAGTTTTAATAATAAGGTAACAAGGAAGAGAAAAGTTCTTCTTTACTATAGCGGGGAGGATGCAAGGAGGACAAAGAAAAAACGCGAGGAAAAAATAGACAAGGCTAAGAATTTAATTAGGCTTGGTCTTGCCACAACATCGCACGGAACAGACAAATATATTAATTCAATTGCATCAATTAAAAACACAGGCGAAATTGCGGATAATATTCAGCTACGCCTGGATCAGGAAAAAATAGAAAAAGAAAGCAAATTCGATGGCTATTCATGCATTGTTACTTCTGAATTAGATTATGATTATAAAAAGATGATTGAAACTTACCGCGGGTTATGGAAAATAGAAGAATCATTTAGAATTAGCCAATCGGATCTATATGTCAGGCCAATCTACCTAACTACGGAAGGACACATAAGAGGCCATTTCATAACTTGTTTTACTTCACTACTAATAATAAGAATGTTTCAACTTAAACTTAACTATGAATTAAGCGTGGAAAGGATTATTCGCGCCTTGAACTTTTGCGGCTGCATAAAAATAACAAGAGGAATATTGAAACTTGTTAAAAGCGAAAGTCTTATTGATTTTGAAACAAGAAAAAGCACAAATAATATTGAATATATAACAATGAAAAAATCAAATGAGTCGGAAACCATAAAAGATATTAGATTTATTTTTGATAAATTCAATATCCCTGAATATGGAAAGTTTTTACGGTCTGACAAATTTGAAACACAATTATCAAGAATTACATACATAAAATAAAAGCCTCGAGAAGGACAGAACCCATCTTGGGGCTTTCTTAGTACAACAACTGTAAAACTCAGGTTATACACCATTAGCGCTATATGTTCAATTAAAAAAAGTGAGACGCACCCACTATTTTTTTAACTGCTTATTGCTATGCAAAACATTGGTTTTAAAGGAAGTAAGTTTTAAACTTTTATCATATTTGCTTTTAAGGGCTCCACATATTAATGTCTCAATTATATCGGGAAAAGACAAAATGCCCTCAAATAAATAAAAACCTAAGGATCCGGGAATGGAATTTATTTCATTC
>JALNWH010000199.1 GCA_023230985.1 Bacillota bacterium | reverse complement strand
TATGAGCCCTATCTGTTACAAATAGGATTTTTAAATAGAACACCAAGAGGCAGGGTTGCTACTAAACCAGCATATAAGCACTTTGGTTTACCTTTACTTGGTGATTTGTTGGGAGATTAAAAAGGCTTTTGATTTATAAAATAATGAAAGACTTAAAAAGGAAAACATGATGATTTGTCGAAATATTCAATTGTTAAAATGATTTTAGGTAGGTATATTAGATGAGAAAATTAATTCGGTATTTACTAATAATTGTTATTTTGTTTATAGTATTTAGTAAAACTATTGTATATAGTGATATAGTTACTCCTGACCTTATAAAAATAGGTCTCAATCACGGGAATCAAACTTTTCATAATATAAATATCAGGAGTATAAACTCGATAGAATTTATTTTAAACAAAGATGAAAAAGAAAACACAATAATTTTTAAAAAGCCTATCAATTTTTCTTTTCGCAAAGATACATATTACAATATATTAAATGGTGAAACAAAGAAAATACAATTTGTAAAGGCAGTCAAATATAGCGGTGAATTAATAGGTCCTTATCATATCCAAATAGGAAATGCCTATAATAACTATAATTCTGCTAAAGAAGCATTAAATCTAATTGAAAAATCTATTAAAGATGCATGTATTGCATACGATAAAGGATGGAAAATATGGTATGGAACGTTACTTGATGAGAAAGAATGTAAAGAAGAGATAAATATATTACAAAAAAAGTTATCCGGTGCTAAATGCACCATTATAGAACCTGATGAAAATAGAGTGCAAGTAATTGATGGATTAACAGGAAATGTCGTTTTGATTTATAATAGTGATGAAATTTTGTTAAAGACATATGAGCCAGTAGTTTCGTTACCTTTGATAGAATATAATGGCTCAAATTATCGGGGAGATATAATGCTTAAGATATTGGATGATAGTTCAATTGGCGTTATAAATGCCCTTCCTTTCGAATGCTATTTATATGGTGTTGTACCTTGTGAAATTTATCCTTCATGGGATAAAGAAGCTTTAAAAGCACAAGCAGTAGCAGCTAGAAATTACGCAATGCTTAATATAAATAGACATAAAAATGACGGTTTTGATTTATGCAACACTCAGCATTGCCAAGTGTATAAAGGTTATGATGTGGAAGAAACGAGTACTAACAAAGCTGTTGATGAAACAAAAGGAAGACTCTTATTTTATAAAGACGAATTGGTACAAACCTATTATCATTCCAGTAGTGGCGGACACACTGAAAACTCAGAAAATGTTTGGAATGAAGCCTTACCGTATATTAAGGGAGTGGATGACAGATATGGCTTAGGCAGTCCTAATGATGAATGGATTGCCGAGTTGGAAAAGCCTGTTATAGAAGAGAAGCTAAAACAAAATGCAATAGATATTGGCAAAGTGATAGATATTAACGTATCAGATGTAAGTGAATTTGGCAGAGTTAAAGAATTAAAAATTTCCGGCACTAAAAATACAGAAACTTTAAATAAAGAGAAGGCAAGGTTGGTTCTAGGTACATCCATTTTAAAGAGTACTTGGTATGAAGTAAGCACAGAGTCAGATTTAAATATATTTGAAATGAATAAAAAGGACACCGCTGTCAAAAGGCCTGCCGAATTGAATATAATATCTGCTAATGGTAAAAGCATGCCGATTCCTAAGGGAAATAATATTTATATTAAAGGATTATTTGAAGATAGAAAGGTAGCTACTATACCCAATATATATATATTCAAAGGAAAAGGGTGGGGGCACGGATTAGGTATGAGTCAGTATGGCGCTAAGGGAATGGCTGAAGAAGGATATGATTACAAAGAGATATTGGAATATTATTATAAAGATTCGATTTTAAAATGATATAGCTACACGAAATTTTAATTTAGTGAAACAACATAAACATATGTCGAAATACAATAAATTTTAGATAACAAAGAGAGGTTAAAATGTGTTAACAAAAGACTTCCACTATGATTTACCGGAGGATTTGATTGCTCAGGAACCCATATATCCGAGAGATTACTCTAAGCTCTTGGTTTTGCATAAAGACACAGGTGATATAAAACATACTGTTTTTAATACAATAATAGATTATTTAAATAAGGGAGATTGTTTAGTTTTAAATAATACGAAAGTGATACCGGCACGATTGTTTGGAAGTAAAAAAGATACAGGAGGTTTCATTGAGTTTTTACTGCTCAATAGAAAAAGCAAAGACATTTGGGAAGTAATTTTAAGACCGGGTAAAAAAGCGAAAATTGGCACAGAATTCATTTTTGGTGATTGTGAATTGATTGGTAAAATTCTGGATATTACTGATAGCGGCAATAGAATTGTTAAATTTACTTATGAGGGACTCTTTGAAAATATCTTGGATAAGCTGGGTAAGATACCTTTACCGCCCTATATAAAAAAAGAACTAAAAGATAAAGATAGATATCAAACAGTATATTCGAAATTAGACGGTTCGGCAGCTGCACCGACTGCAGGATTGCATTTTACTGAAGAATTATTAAATAAAATAATTAATAAAGGAGTTAAGGTAGCTTATATTACTCTTCATATAGGCCTTGGGACTTTCAGACCAGTAAAGACAACTTATTTAGAAGAGCACAAAATGCATTCTGAATACTACGAAATAACAGATGAATGCGCAGATATAATAAATAATACTAAAGACAATGGCGGAAGAATAATATGTGTAGGTACGACTTCTATTAGGACTTTGGAATCTGTTGCCTTGTATGATAATAGAATAAAAGCAAATAAAGGTTGGACAGATATTTTTATTTACCCGGGTTTTAATTTTCATTATACGGACGGATTAATAACTAACTTTCATTTACCCGAATCTACTCTCCTTATGTTAGTAAGCGCATTAGCAGGTAAAGATAATATTATAAAAGCTTATAAATCTGCTATAGATTTAAAATATAGATTTTTTAGTTTTGGGGATGCAATGCTAATTATTTAAAGGGGGTTGCGAGGTGAAGATTAATTATATTAAAAACAAAATATCAAAATACACATACTATTTAGAGGTTTTTTTAGCCATATTTATTATAATAGCAGTGGTTTTGAGCATATATGACTTGATTAGATATATGGTTCTAATCCTTATGACAAATCCTTTGGATACTTATGAAATTTTTCAAAAATTTTTAGGTCATGTATTATTGTTAGTTGTTGGAATTGAGCTTGTTATAATGCTTATATCTCATACTAC
>JALNWH010000198.1 GCA_023230985.1 Bacillota bacterium | reverse complement strand
CAGTGGTTTCGGACAGTACTTTATTGTTCTATTTTATTTTGCTTAACATGTTCATAATATCATCGTCTATAGCCGGAGGTGCCCAGTCGATATTTATTACATCCGCTTCTTGATTTTTTAAAGATTCATAGAAGCTTTCCAAACCTACATTGATAACTTGTACTTCTTTAAGCAAATTGTTTTCTGTCATCAAAATTCTCCTCCTTATTTTATGCCCTTGGATTTTTAAATATTTTAGTCTCTGCCGTATTTTTCAAAATAACTTCTTAAGGCATCTTTAAATACATTGATATCAGGCCTTACAATACCTGCCCCAATCTGACCTACACCGGCATTTTTATGTGCTACTCCTGTGTGTATAACGGGCACTGTATTTGTTTCCAATACTTTAAGAAGATCTATTCCTACAGGTAAGTTTTTAAAATCAATAGCCGGTATACTAAATAGAGGATTTTCTTTAGTAGTTATCTCATACATTTCAAAAGTTCTTTCATTAGCTTCTTGTATTGTACCGCCTACAGACTGAACGATTATTGGTGATGCAGCCGCTGCAAATCCGCCAAGTCCGTATGTTTCGATTATAGCGCTGTCGCCCATATCGGGATTTGTGTCATCAAGTCCATAGCCGGGGAAATATAAAGTTTTGGGTACGGAAGCCTTGACAGTAAACCATTCACCCGGCAAGCCACTTACACGAATACCAAATTCTGTTCCGTTTCTGGTCATAGTCGTGACGATTGTACTATATTCTATGCCGTGAGCTGCATCCATACAAGCTTTAAGTCCGGCCATAGTTATATTAAGATAGAAATAATCGTTATTGCCTATGAAATCAGACACTTTTTTAAGCGTATCTTTGTCTTCTATTGTATCAATTAAAGCCGGTAAAAATCTACTTGCAAATAAAGCAGAACACGCTTTGAATCTGTTATGCAAATCATCTCCCATTTGGAGAGCCTCCGCCATTATAGGAAGTACACTAAATCCGCCTATGTTTCTTATCACTTTTCCTAGTTCAGGACCTAGGACTTCATTAAACCATCTTAATCTATCTATAACATCATCACTTAATGCGCCGAATCTAAGGACTTTATCTCTGCCTTCATTAATAGTGCTATAAGCGTAATTTCCATGTTTCATATTTTTCACAATCATAACAGGCATGGAAGCACTGATTATTCCGGTCATAGGAGCAACCGCATCATGATTATGACAAGAATCAAAAGTGATATCACCGGACATTGCCAACTCATAAGCTTCTTCTTCTGTCTTAGCCAATCCTTCCAGCATTAAAGCACCTGCAACTCCACCTTTCATAGGGCCGCACATTCTTTCAAATTCAATAGGTGGACCCGCGTGTAATATAGTGGTATCTGTCATACCGGGAACAACTTCAATGGCAGGTTTAACATCTACAAATATAGGATCCGCTTCTAAAATTCGTTTTACCGCATTTTCGTTTGCTTTGCTTATTCTATCTCTATTCATTTAAATCAACTCCTTAATTGAATATTATTACTTTAAACAATTTATAATATTATTTATTTTTAGTGCTGTTCCGGCCATCTTTGCATTAGTATTGTACACATAGGCACCGGCTTCTTTTAATATAGCTTCTTGTCGGGAAAGTATTTGAGGATCTGATTCAGTACCGCATACATGGGCAAGAAAAATAATACCATCTGTCTTTTTTATTACCGGTGCAAGTACACTTGCGGGATCCGGATTGGAACCGTAGCCTAAGACAACGTCCAGCATTATAACAGCCGTATTAGGGTTCTTAGCTTCTTCGAGAATAAATTGGTTCCTTACCTCCGGATCAATCATTGGATGGGGACAGCCTTTTGTAAATTCGTCATCACCCAAGTCTAATACAAGATGCTGAGATTTAGAATCCTTATAGCCAATTGCATTTAAATTCGAATATATGGTCATTTCTTTTTCAAGTAAAACCAAAGCCTCGCTTGCTAAAGTACCACCGGTATATAAACCTTTTATAAGTTTTTGATTTTCTGTTAGTTTAAGCAATTTATCCTTTAACGTGGGTTTGATATTCAAATCCACCGCATCCCATACTTCATCCGGCGATGCAATCGCTTTTACTGCCATTACAGCTGCTTCTTCTAAAGTATAAGCATGAGAAAGGTTAGAACTTTCTTTAATCTCATTTACGTTTAATCCAAGAAAATTCACTATTATCTTTTTATCGGATATCTCTGCACGCCTAATAATTTTCTTTGCTACTTCTTCAGCCGGAGGTTTCGATGTTATAATTATTACCTTTGTGGAATCGTCTTTATCTAGCATTTCAAAAGCTTGTAGCATAGTTATACCGCCTACTTCTTTTGACAAATCTCTACCGCCGGTTCCTACAGCATGCGATATTCCACTGCCAAGTCTGTCAATTATAGAGGTTATTTCCTGCATGCCTGTACCGGAAGCACCAATAATACCGATAGGACCACGTTTTATCTCGTTGGCAAATCCCAACTTCACATCATTTATTATAGAAGTCCCGCAATCAGGTCCCAAAATCAATAAACCTTTTTCTTTAGCCTTTTGTTTTAACTCTACCTCATCCTCAATAGAAACATTATCACTGAATATCATAACGTTTAGCCCGCTATCCAGTGCATTATGTGCCTCCTTAGCCGCATAACGTCCGGGAACTGAAATCAAAGCCAAGTTAGAATTGGGATGATATCGTACTGCTGATTTAATCGTTCGTAATGGAATGCTCTTCACATCGCCGGCGGATGGTCTATTTTTACCCGAAAGTTCATCCTCGGCAATCACAATAGCATTTTTTAAAATATCTTCATCAGAAGATTTTATTGCTATTACTATATCGTCAGCACTGGCTTTTTCCGCTTCCTCCGTATATAATCCTAAACGTCTAAAAAGATCTATATTTGTCTCGGTAGCCATCGCTACCATAGCTTCGTCAACACCTTCCATTTCATTAAGGCTTCTTGATATACCCATTAGTTTTAGAGAATCTTGATACATTTTTTTCTTTATCACAACTTTTACCGACATTTTTACACCACCTTACTATTTCATCAAATTAGGCAGCCATGTGGAAATTGACGGTATAAAAGTAACCATAACCAATCCAATCAACATAAGGAATATAAAGATTAAAGATGACTTTACCGTATCTGTATAGCTGGCCTTTAATGTTTGAGAGCCTACAAATAAGTTTAACCCAAAAGGAGGGGTCAACATACCTATAGCAAGGTTAAATACT
>JALNWH010000197.1 GCA_023230985.1 Bacillota bacterium | reverse complement strand
CTATAAGGTTTCTTATAAAATTATTGGTAGACTTGCTTACTTCGGCAGGTTGAAATAATACCCTGTCAATAGATACATCTTCGGGAAGGTTTTCTCCAAGGATCTCCAGCTTTCTATCTACCTTTTTCCCTACTATAACGATATTTTTATTATTTATAAAATAACCTGTTAACAGAACTGCATTTTCTCCATTGTGCTTTATTTTATAATTGGCATCTTCCAATCCCATATATATATTTGCAATATCCTTAAGCCTTACTGCATTACCTGTGTCTTGAGAAATATAAACTATCGTGTTTTCTATATCATCAATGCTTTCATATTTACCTGAAACTTTAACATTTATATTGCTACTGCCATCAATAGTTCCTGCAGGTATTTCTACATTATGTGCTTCAACAATGTTAACAATATCCTGCAAAGATAATTGATATTGATTTAGTAAATCCGGGTTTACCTCCACCTTAATTTCTTTTTTTTGCACACCGTCTATATCAAATCTGGATATACCGTCTATTTTCATTAATTCTTTTTTAAGGTCTTCTGCAAAAAACTCCAATTGCTCATAACTATAATTATTACCCGAAAGGCTGACTATAATCCCTGCCGTATCCGCTAATTCGGTATTTACTTCTATGTCACCGCAATTTTCCGGCAATTGACTTTGCAAGTCCTCCATCTTACGCCTTAAATCATTCCAAGCCTTATCAGGATCTGCATCATTGTTTAACCTCATAACTATAATGGAAACACTGTTTTTTGAATAAGATTGAGAATAATCATAGCCTTCTATTTCAATTATTTTATCTTCAATTTTCTTAGTTACTAATCTTTCAATTATTTCCGGAGAAGCACCGGGATAGACTGCTGTAATCATGGCAAAAGGTGAAGTGATGTCCGGGTCTTCTTGTTTAGGTATAATGTAGTAATTGAACAATCCAAATATCATAAGGGATATGGATATTGCAAATACTATCTTTCTATTTTTAATTGCTGCCTTAATAGCTTTGATTAACACTGAAAACCCTCCTGCTAATCTATGATTTCTACTAAATCGCCATCGTTTATTTTTTTCATTCCCTCAATTATCAGTTTATCGTCTTTTGCCAAGCCTATTACTTCTACTTTATCTTCTCTCACAGCACCAAGCTCTATTTGCTTCTTAACTGCCTTATCGCCCTGAACAATATATACATAATCGTAATTCCCTCTCATGATAGCGGTTAGAGGAATGCTGACAGCATTATATTCGCCTTTAAAAATGTAAACCTTTGCTATAGTTCCTGAAAGCAAGGTGGAATTTTCTATTTCTCCCCGTACGGTATATGTTCTCGTTTCTTCATCTATAATTTTATCAATATCGGTTATTTTACCGTTGTAAACTTGATCTGAGGCTTCCACTTTTATATTGTCACCGATATTTATTTTTTCCGCATCGTCAGGACTGAGGCCAAACTTTACAATATTTACATCGCTGCCCAATATGATTACCGGA
Organism: Bacillota bacterium; assembly: GCA_023230985.1. Taxonomy (GTDB): domain Bacteria; phylum Bacillota; class Clostridia; order Lutisporales; family Lutisporaceae; genus JAAYKT01. The sequence continues at coordinate 1,766 of JALNWH010000197.1, read as the reverse complement.
TAGCCGGAACCCACTATTTCACCGCTTTTAGCCATAATATTCATAACATAGCCATCCATATCTGATACCATAGTGGAGTCGCTGATTACACTTTTTTTATAGTTCAGATCTGTATTCGCTTGAGATACTTGCGCCTTTAGGTATTCAACGTCCTCTTTTCTGCTTCCCTTTTCGGCTTGTACCAATAGATTTTTTGCCGCATTATATTCTTCTTCTCTTATATCTAATTCCAGTTTCGTCCCATCTAATTCTTTTTTTGGTAAACCACCGGCTTCATAAAGCTTTTGTGCTCTTTCGTAATTATCTATAGCGAATTCATATGCTTTTTCCGCTTTTGTTAAATTTGTCTTTGCTATATTGATGTCTTCTTCCGTAGCACCATTTACTGCTTTTTCATATTGAGCCATAGCAGCATCTTTAGCAGCTTTTGCCGCATCTACGGAATATGCAATATCTTTGGTATCCAGTGTTGCTAATTTTTGGCCTTTTTTAATTTCTTGTCCTTCTGAAACATTTATGGACTTTATTTTACCCGATGATTTAAAACTAAGCTTTTTTATTTCTTTAGGTGTTATGACCCCTACATATAAAAGCTCAGATGGGACGGACTCTTCGTTTATCTCAATTATTCTTACCGGTTTCTTATCAGAATTATCATTCGTAACAGCGCTATTACTATTGCAACCTGTTACAAACAAAACAAAAATAAGCAAAATTAATGGTATCCTTTTTATCCTCATTATGTGAACCTCCGTTAATTTACTTTCCAACTATTAAAACGTATGTTTAAAACCCATGTTTTAATACTAACATTATTAATTTGGGTATTCAAGTACAATTTTATGTCAATATGCTGTCAATAAGCAGTCTTATATACTCTTCAAAATCCTCTTTACTACTTAAAGATACAATCATATTTCCATCGGCAAAGTTTTCTTCTACAACTCTATTTATTATGGGACCCAGTATGCCGGAAAAAATTTGAAGATATCTAAAATTAATCACTCTTTCATCATGGGAATTTATAATATTTCCTATGATCCTCTGAATCATAATTTGTAAATCTTTATTTAAATAGATTTTTTGGATTAATGCAGGTTTATAATTTTTGTCTTCTGTAGTGAGGTTTACAATAAGGCCAATCAAAGCAGGGTATCGGATGATGAATTCCGATAGACTTTTTGCCCAATTTAGCAGTTTATCATAAGGTGAGAAATCTTCTGAAGTTAATATGCTATTTTGCAAATTATACAAAGATGTAGAATAGTGCTTTTCTACTTCTTTTAAAAGATTCTTTTTATTACCGTAGTAATAGTTAATGGAAGCTATATTGACACCGGCCATTTCCGCCAATTCTCTAACGGTTACGTCACCTTTTAGCCCCACTATCTCTACTGCAGATAGAAATATTCTGTTCTTTGTATCCACAATCGGTTTTTCCATGGCAATCCCCTTCCAACTTTCAACCGTATTTCTATCTTACCACAACTAGGCTTTATATCGGTATACTATATTTGCACTTATGCCGGTGTATATTCTACCGGCTTTATCGAAAGTTACATAGTAGCTTAGCAGCTTACGGGGCACTAAAGCATTCGATTCTATATATGTATTAATGCCGGTGTATATTCTACAGCAGCAGAGTTACAAAACCTAAACTTCTAAACTCATTTCGGGCGAAATCAAACTCTCCCCGATAGATTTAATCTGGCTAGTTTATAATACGCCCTGTCTGTGCCATGATTTCGCTTTTCCTCCATTTCGTT
>JALNWH010000196.1 GCA_023230985.1 Bacillota bacterium | reverse complement strand
GGTCCCTGACTTGGGATTTGGCATTAACCCTTTAGGCCCTAATAATTTTCCCAATCGACCTACAACACTCATCATATCAGGTGTGGCGACAACAGCATCGAAATCAAACCAACCTTCACTTTGGATCTTTGTTGCAAGCTCTTCAGCTCCAACAAAATCTGCTCCTGCTTCTTCCGCTTCTTTTGCCTTTTCTCCTTTAGCGAAAACTAAAACTTTTAAAGTTTTACCTGTTCCATGAGGCAATACAACTACTCCTCTTACTTGCTGATCAGCATGCCTTGAGTCAACACCGAGCTTTGCATGTACTTCAACAGATTCATCAAAGTTTGCCTTTGCTGTTTTTTGAATTAATTCCACAGCTTCTAAAGTACTATAAAGCTTACCGTGTTCTATTAGTTTAACACTATCTCTATACTTTTTACCTCTAAACATTATTAATCCTCCTTGTGGTAAACGGAATATATCCTCCCACTAATTTTATTCTTCAATAACTATGCCCATACTTCTTGCAGTTCCTTCAACCATTTTCATTGCAGTCTCTATACAGGAAGCATTGAGGTCAGGCATCTTTAGCTCTGCAATTTCCTTAACCTTTTCCTTTGATACTTTAGCAACTTTGTTTACATTAGGTTCACCTGAGCCGCTTTCTATTCCCGCAGCCTTTTTTAACAAAACTGAAGCAGGCGGTGTTTTTAAAATAAAAGAAAAAGACCTATCCTGATATATCGAAATAACAACTGGAATAATCAATCCGGCTTGTTTTGCTGTTTTTTCATTAAATTCTTTACAAAAACCCATTATATTTACCCCATGTTGACCTAATGCAGGTCCTATTGGCGGTGCAGGTGTTGCTTTACCCGCAGGGACTTGCAATTTTACTATCGCTGTAACTTTTTTTGCCATATTGCACCTCCTCTCTAAATCCTTTTAGAAAATCAAATAAAACGTGCTAATATATTATAATACTTCTATTTGTACAAATTCAAGCTCCACTGGAGTCTCTCTACCAAACATAGAAACCATAACTTTTACTTTTTGTTTTTCATTGTTAATCTCTTGAATCGTCCCGACGAAATTTTCAAAAGGACCGGAAATTACTTTTACACTATTTCCAATTTTAGCGTCAAGTTTAACCGGCACTCTTTCAACACCTAGGTTTTTAATTTCAGAATCACTAAGTGGAACAGGTTTTGAACCCGGTCCCACAAAACCGGTAACTCCTCTAGTATTTCTCACAACATACCAAGATTCATCGGTCATAAGCATTTTAACAAGAACATATCCCGGAAAAATCTTTTTTTGAGTAATTTTCTTCTTACCATTTTTAATCTCTACCTGTTCTTCTATTGGCACTTTAATCTCAAAAATGATATCCTGCATATTCCTGTTCTCTACAATCTTCTCTATATTTGCCATAACTTTATTCTCGTAGCCTGAATATGTATGAACTACATACCACTTGCCTTTATCTTCCATAAATAAGCAGACCTTATTTTATTAATTTCAGGTCTTACCTCCCTCATTATTTCATTATGAAAAAGTTTAATACCGTACCAAATACCAAATCAGCAAGCCAAAGAGCTAAACCGATAATAGTTATAGCAATCAAAACTACCTGAGTATGCTTAAGAATTTCTTTTTTACTTGGCCAGCTTACTTTTTTCATTTCAGCCCTTGTTTCCTTAAAATGCTTCATTATACTACGCTTTTTAGCTGTATCTGTCATTGTAACACTTCTCCTTTACAGCTTATTTTGTTTCCTTATGAGATGTATGCTTTTTACAAAACTTACAATACTTGTTCATTTCTATTCTATCCGCATCATTCTTTTTATTTTTCATTGTACTATAATTTCTTTGCTTACATTCACTGCATGCAAGAGTAACTTTAACTCTCATTACGGCACCTCCCAATCATCCGGCTTTTGACTTATTATTAATTGTATAATTTTAAGCTACCTTAAAAATTTATCATAATTCTTTTAGTATGTCAATATGAGGTTTTTATCAAATATTAATAACCTACAGTAAAGAAATATAAACTTGGAGAATATGGGGATTATAATCATTTAGCTATTTCTTAAAGTATTACCTAAAAATTACTGTTTAATACTTTTTAAAAGGACCAGGCATCCCCGGTCCTTTCATTATCATTATATAATATTATTCTATTATAGACGAAACAGCTCCGGCACCAACTGTCCTTCCGCCTTCTCTTATAGCAAATCTTAATCCTTCTTCGATTGCTATTGGAGTTATTAGTTTTATTGTCATTTCTATATGGTCTCCGGGCATACACATTTCTACGCCTTCTTCTAAGTCTATTACTCCCGTTACGTCTGTAGTTCTGAAGTAAAATTGTGGTCTGTATCCGTTAAAGAATGGGGTGTGTCTTCCGCCTTCTTCTTTCGTCAATACGTATACCCTTGCTTTAAAGTGTGTATGCGGTTTTATTGAGCCGGGTTTTGCAAGTACTTGACCTCTTTCTATTTCTGTCCTTTGTACTCCTCTTAGCAGCACTCCTATATTGTCTCCTGCTTGTGCTTGGTCTAGCAGTTTTCTAAACATTTCTACTCCTGTTACTACTATTGTCCTGGTTTCATCACTTAATCCCACTAGTTCTACGTTGTCTTGGACTTTTACCATTCCTCTTTCTACTCTTCCTGTTGCTACTGTTCCTCTTCCTGTTATTGAAAATACGTCTTCTACAGGCATCAAGAAAGGTTTATCTGTTTCCCTTTCAGGAGTTGGAATGTATCTGTCTACTTCTTCCATCAGTTTATGAATTGGGCCGCACCATTCACAGTCTTCGCTTCCACATCCGCATTCTAATGCTTTTAGCGCTGAGCCTGCTATTATAGGTGTATCGTCTCCGGGAAATTCATATTCGCTTAGTAGTTCTCTTACTTCCATTTCCACTAGTTCTATCAGTTCTTCGTCATCTACCATATCTACTTTGTTTAAAAATACGATTATATATGGCACTCCTACTTGTCTGGATAGCAGTATATGCTCTCTTGTTTGAGGCATTGGTCCGTCCGCTGCAGATACTACCAATATCGCTCCGTCCATCTGTGCCGCTCCTGTTATCATATTCTTTACATAGTCTGCGTGTCCCGGGCAGTCAACGTGTGCATAATGCCTGTTTTCTGTCTCATATTCCACGTGTGCCGTGCTTATGGTTATTCCTCTTTCTTTTTCTTCCGGAGCTTTATCTATTTCATCATATTTTGTTAATGTTGCTCCACCAAATTTTGATAAAACTGTTGTTATTGCTGC
>JALNWH010000195.1 GCA_023230985.1 Bacillota bacterium | reverse complement strand
TATGCCGGCGATTTATCGCGAACGATTCCTGTTAACGGAAACTATACCCCTCGTCAGAAACAAGTGTATGATGCTTGTTGGCGGGTGTATGAATATGCCAAAACTCTATACGTTCCCGGCATGACCATCAACAAAATCAATAAAAAAGTATTTGGAATGATGGAAGAAGAATTTGTAAAACTCGGATTGTTCACGCAAGCGGAAGCCGATCAACAAGATAAAAACACTTATCCGCTGGTAAGAAAATACTTCATGCACAACATCGGACATTTTATGGGAATCGATACCCATGATGTAGGCGATCGTGATGTTATTTTTGAAGAAGGTATGGTAGCTAGTTGTGAACCGGGCATATATATTCCCGAAGAAGAAATCGGTGTACGTATTGAAACCGATATGCTGATAGCTGAAAAACCCATAGATTTAATGGCAAATGTGCCTTCTAATTCAAGTGAAATAGAGAAAATAATGAAAGGATAAACAAAATATTTTTCTTATAAATATAATTCCAACAGTACATCATGACAAAACAAAGATGCCATTTATCGTTCAAAAATCATTTTGAATTATACGATAATGTAACCTCAACTCCCATTAAAATCGCCTCTTTTTCAGGAATCCCTAAAGTAACCATCGCCATACCTACCTATAAAAGAGCTGCTTTATTAAAGGAAGCAATTGAAAGTGCACTTAACCAAAAAGGACATATAAATTATGATGTAATTATTGTCGATAATAATCCCATAAGAGAAGATGAAACAGAATTATTGATTAATGAAAATTATTTTAATCACCCACGACTTTCCTATTATAAAAATACTGAAAATATTGGAATGTCAGGCAATTGGAATAGATTGTATCAATTGGCTAAAGGAGAATGGGTGGTAATGCTACATGATGATGATATGTTATATGATGATTACTTAGAAATACTTTTTGCCAAAATAATGAGTAAATATCCCAATTTTGATGCATATAGGCCTCCTATACAAGTTTTCAGTGATTCATCCATTCCAAAACGTGAAACAACTATATTAAGCTATAGACATGTAAGATTGCATAATCTCTACAGAAGAAACATTATTGATGTCCCTTCCGGAATATGTATGAAAAAAGAAATGGTCTTACAAAGTGGCGGTTATAATTCAGAATTTTATCCTGCTTCCGACTATGAATTTTATGTAAGAAATATAAAAGAAAGATATAACTATATGATAATAAATGGCTATCCTTTATTCTTGTATAGGATTTCCCAAAATGATAGTATGAATATAGAAGTTATTAAGGGTTTTATTACCGAAGGTAAAAATATAAAAGACTGCCTTTTAGAAAATCATTCCCCTATTATTAAACATTTATGGAAACAACATTTTCAAATATCTGCCATGAATACCATTCATCGAGCAGAAAAAATTTTTAATAAAGAAGCTGTTACATTGAAAAAACAACTAAATATCAAACCTACAATATATGCCTATTTTATTTACTATTGTATCCAAATTATAACACGATCACTTGAAACGCTCTCAACAAAAAAAATAAATTTCCCTTAATTCTATGTTAAAAATACTTTATGACCATCAAATGTTTAGCATGCAAAAATTCGGGGGTGTTACCCGCTATTTTGCAGATTTAATTTACAATTTACCTGATGGCTTTGAGAAAGAAGTTGCTATGCAATATTCTGAAAATCATTATATGAGACAAACTTACAATCAGTCATATAAATCTACGGATTGCATACAAAATTTTCGCATCAAACGACGCTTATATTATTTCATGAATAATCAAATCTCCACAAAAGTAATTAAAAAAAACCAATTTGATATTTTTCATCCTACGTATTATAATCCTTATTTTTTAAAACACATACAGAAACCTTTTGTCATTACCATACATGATATGATTCATGAACGTTTTTCCGACTCATTTCCCATTTACGATAATATAGCAAAAAATAAAAAAATATTGGCTAAAAAAGCAACGCATATTATCGCTGTGAGTCAAAATACAAAAAACGACATTGTGGAATTTTTAGGCATACCTCCCGATAAAATAACTGTTGTTCACCATGGTTATAAACAGCAAGTTGAGATAGCCGAGCAAATCTACGAAAATTATATTTTGTATGTTGGGGAAAGAAAAAATTACAAAAATTTCATTCTATTTTTAGAAGCAATTATTCCACTTTTACATGCAGATAAAAGATTAAAAGTGGTATGTACCGGTAACTCATTTTCTAAAGAAGAAATAAACCTTTTTCAAGAACATTCCATTTCTACTCAGTTAATCCAAGTACAAGCAAGTGATGCTATCTTATATTCATTGTATCAACATGCTTTAGTTTTTGTATTTCCATCACTATACGAGGGATTTGGCATACCGATTTTAGAAGCATTTGCCAATAACTGTCCTGTATGTTTAAGCAATGCAAGTTGTTTCCCGGAAATAGCTCAAGATGCCGCCCTTTATTTTGATCCAAAAAATAAAACTTCCATTCATGATACTGTTCAACTTATATTATCGGATGACAATATTAGAAAATCATTAATTTCTAAAGGAAAACTAAAAATAAACGATTATACAGTTGATAAAATGGTTAATAATACATGTAATGTATATAAAAGTATAAAAAAATAATAAAATATTTTGGATGTTAGTAATTAAAATAAACTACACCTGAATCATTTTTTTATACGATTCTGTTTTTAAAAAAATGTAATTTTGCATTTTTAATATAATACATTAATTTTTAGCCTCCATGAAAAATAATAACATGAAAGAGAAGTCTATATCCTCAAAAAAACCACAAAATCCTTTTTCGATTGTATTAAAGAAAAGTCTACCACACATCCTTGCCATCGGCATTATGTATCTTCTTACTATCACATATTTCAGTCCGGTGTTCTTTGATGACAAAGAACTGCCTCAAGGCGATATGGTAAGTGTTGAAGGTATGACACAAGAAGTCAAAGCCTATCAGGAAAAAACAGGGGAATATTCCGAGTGGACTAATGCCATGTTTAGTGGCATGCCCACCACTACTTTATGGGGAAAACCTTATTTTAATATTTTTAGTCATTTTAATATAATCCTTCATGGAGGGTTACCTTCTCTTCATGCCGGGATGTTATTTGCATATTTGTTAGGATTTTACATTTTTATGCTTTGCATAGGTGCCAATGCATGGATGGCTTTGTTAGGAGCGGTTGTTTATGCTTTTGCTTCTTACAATATTATTATTATTGAAGCTGGGCATGTTACTAAAGGTTATGCCATGGCTTATCTTGCTCCC
>JALNWH010000194.1 GCA_023230985.1 Bacillota bacterium | reverse complement strand
GCAAGCATCATAAAAAGTTCAACACAAGGGGACGGCTCTTTTTTGTCCACCAAGACGATGCTGGTATGGAATAAACATAAACCTATCAAATTACTTTACTAAAGAAAAGAAAGTGGATATAATATAAGTAAGGGAAGGTGATGGGATGAAAACCTTAGATCCAATGATGGATATAGTCTTTAAAGCCTTATTTGGTAGAGAAGATAAAACAAGTAAAAAACTCTTAATAGGCCTACTCAATGACATACTAGAAGAAAGTCAAGAAGATAAGATAGTAGATGTAATTCATATGAACCCCTTTAACTATAAAGATTTTGAGGGAGATAAACTATCAATACTAGATATAAAAGCTAAAATAGGCACAGGGGCAACTATAAACATAGAGGTTCAGGTAAGAAAGGAAGACAACTATAGGAGAAGAAGCCTGTTTTATTGGGCAAAGACCTATGGAGATACAATATCAGAAGCAGAAGACTATGATAGCCTAAAAAAGGCAATAGTAATAAATATCCTAGGATATAAAGAAATCACAGAAGGAAATAAACTCCACAACGTATTTAAAATACTAGAAAAAGATCAACACTTTATATTGACTGATGATCTAGAAATCCATTACCTGGAACTCCCTAAGCTAATTAAAAAAGAGATAGAAGACTTGGATAAAATCGAAATGTGGTTGGAATTCTTCAAGGAAGCAGGCAGGGAAGGCAATGAAGAAAGAATAAATAGTCTAATGGAGAGGAGTGAAATCATGACAACTGCTATGAAAAAACTAGAAGAAATCTCAGCAGATGAAAAAATGAGGGAACTCTATAGGGCCAGAGAAAAGGCAAGACTAGATATGGTATCTAAGCTTAGATATGCTGAGAAAAAAGGATTAGAAGAAGGTGCTATAAAAAAGGCCAAGGAAATGGCTAGTGAACTGCTAAAAGATGGCATGGAAGTAACCTTAGTAGCCAAATACACCAAACTGGGCCTGGAGGAAATTCAAGAGATAAAGAAAAAGATTTAGAAACACAGGACGGTTCTTTTGTGTCGTTCCATTACACAAACTTTCAAACTTGTTAGGACAACTTAAGATAATAATTAACCAAATCCTCCTTGAGCCTATAAATCCTAGGGGGGATTTTCTTTTGCTTGCCGAAGGGCGAACACAGGGGAAGAACACAGGGGAAGAACACAGGGGGACGGGGGTATTGCGCAAGCATCATAAAAAGTATATAATAAAGCAGAGGTGATGATATGGCTAGGGAAGCTAGAAAAAGAAGTAGTAGTGGGATTTATCATGTGATGTTAAGAGGAATAAATCACCAAACAATATTTGAAGATGAAGAAGACTTTCAAAAATATCTTCAAACATTAAAAGATTATCAAGATAAACTAGAATATATCATCTATGCTTATTGTCTTATGGATAATCACATTCATTTGCTCATAAAGGAAGGGCCGGAAGAACTGGCTAAGGTCTTTCAAACAATAGGTGCCAGCTTTGTTTATTGGTATAACTGGAAGTATGAAAGACGAGGGAATCTATTTCAAGGAAGATATAAAAGTGAAACAATAGAAGATGATAAATATTTTCTAACAGTTATTCGTTATATTCATCAAAACCCTTTGAAAGCCGGAATAGTAAAAAATATAGAAGACTATAAATGGTCTAGCTACAGTGAATACATAGGAAAACCAAATATTTGCAACACGGATTTTTGCCTCGATATGCTTTCCACCAATAGGGAGAAAGCCGTAGAATTATTTAAAGAATTTAATTCTAAAGAAAATCAAGACACATGTTTAGATTATGATAAAAACTTAAGACTAAATGATTCAGAAGCAAGAGAAATAATAAATAAGATAGCTAATTCAAATAATCCAAGCGAAATAATAGATTTTGATAAAGAAAAGAGAGAAAAAGTTGTTAAGCTGTGTAGAAAAGCAGGGCTTTCCATAAGACAAATATCGAGATTGACAGGGATTTCCTTAGGTATTGTAAGAAGGGTTTCTATTTAGTACATTTGCACAATACCCCCGTCCCCATGTGCCCCGTGCGCCCTGTGAGAGATTGTTTTTTATACCGGGAAAGGAGCCTGATCATGGAGGAAAAGAACAAAGGTGAAGTGATTATCTACCAATCTGAAGATGGATTGACCCATATAGATGTAAAACTAGAAGATGAAACAATTTGGTTAACTCAGCAGCAAATGACTGAGCTATTTCAGTCATCAAGAACCAACATTGTTGAGCATATTGGGAATATCTATTCAGAAGGTGAATTAGACCAAAATTCAACTTGTCGGGAATTCCGACAGGTTCGAAAAGAAGGTAATAGAGAGGTTAAAAGAAATATTACATATTATAATTTGGATATGATAATTTCCTTGGGATATAGAATAAAATCATCTGTTGCAACTAGATTTAGAATATGGGCAACAGAGCGACTAAAGGAATATATGATTAAGGGTTTTACCTTAAATGATGCGCGACTTAAGGAACTTGGCGGCGGAGATTATTGGAAGGAATTACTTGACCGCATTAGGGATATAAGATCCTCTGAAAAAGTAATGTACCGCCAAGTATTAGACCTATATGCTACCAGCATTGACTATGATCCCAAAAGTAATGAATCAATAGAATTTTTCAAAATAGTACAAAATAAACTTCACTACGCAACCCATGGTCATACTGCTGCAGAGCTTATTTATCAAAGAGTGGATGCCGATAAACCTTTTATGGGCTTGACAAGTTTTGCCGGTGAACTTCCACGAATGAAAGATATAGGTGTAGCAAAAAACTACCTGAATGAAGATGAGTTAAAAGTATTGAATAATCTAGTTTCAGGGTATTTTGATTTTGCTGAAATACAAGCAATGAGAAAAAAACCTATGTATATGAAGGACTATATTTCCCATCTTGACGCTATATTATCATCAACGGGAGAGAATCTACTAGAAAATGCTGGGCGTATAAGCCACCAACAAGCCATGGACAAAGTCCAAGAAGAATATAGAAAATTCCAGAGTAAAACACTAACAGAAGTTGAAAAAAACTATTTGGAGACTATTAAGAAGATTGAAAAGAAGGCTTTAGATAATAAATAGGATTCTTCTTCTGGTATGGTAAGCGCAATATAGAACTGCATCTATCGGGTAAAGATTAACAAACTAATACCACAAAACCCAGCCCTCCTCAGGAGAAATCTTGAGGGGGGCTTTTTTTCGAAAAACTGGTCGAATGGCCAATAGGAAAGCAGCGAAGAAGGGTATAAAATAATAATAATAATGGACATATTTTATTAAATCTAAGCATGGGAAAGGGGAGCAATTAT
>JALNWH010000193.1 GCA_023230985.1 Bacillota bacterium | reverse complement strand
TAGTTTTGGTAGGTATCTCCCCCACCGGCAGGAGTTCTATTGATTATTACAACAGGAATAAAAGGTTCTACCTCCTTAGCTGTAGTTCCGTCATATTCGATTAGCTTCCCATTCACATAGTATAAAACATCATTGAAAGTAAAGAATGTTCCTTTATCGTTAGCTAGCCCTGCAATTAATTCGTCCTCATTGCCATCCGATCTCTTAATCAACTTCCCATCGCTGTGGTAAATTATATCGTCTTTATACAAAGTACATTGGATTATCTTTTCTTCTCCAAGATTATTAGGTAAATACTCTTGTCCGTATCTCTTAGTTAAAACTTTATCTTTATACCATAGATTAAGCATATCAGGGGATTGGTTGTCTAATAGTTTAAACTCTAAATCACTTAAACATATACCACCATCTATTCTAGTTAACCCCCATTCCATAGGTGGCTCGTCATAGGCCTGTGGTATCGTCATTGGTTTATACATCTAATCCCCTCCTAGAAAGTTCTTATATCCTGTGATGAATACATAGTGTTTTCTACTGCTTTTGGTGCATTAGCTGTCCTATCGTCAAGGTTAGCAAGTTTATTGTTATACATAGCCAATAGAGTAGTGTAAAGTGACGTTTCATCCATCAATACATGAGCCGCTACATAATAAGGTATAGCTTCTTGTGCTTCCATATCTATTTCTAATTCGTAATCATCCAAAGTATCATCATCTATGCTCTTGGGATAGGCAAAATAAAATATTGAATATGCCCCTACGTTATAATAATTCAAGGCAATAACATTCCTTTGTTCCCAGAAAAAGTCAGCTGTAGTGTGGTAAGTCTTGGATTCTCTCCAATTACCGTCAAAAACCACCTTATTTAACTGATAAAAATCATCAGGCATAAAATATCTATTAAATCTCGTAAAAGGTGGTACATCGTCATCCGTAAGGAACGAATATCCATATATAGCCCTGTTTTTAATGTTATAGACATAATCACCGCTGAATCTTAATCTAACCTTTCCATAAGCATTTATTAAGCCCTTATAGGCTGTATATTCGCCTTTAGGGTCAGTGTGTGAGATATGCTCTAATACCTGCCATCCATTGTCGTATTCTTCAACATAAACATCTGCTACATTGTCAATTTCAAAGTAATATGCCTTGCCTTGCTTAGCTTCAAAGGTTAAATCCTCGTCTAAATGCTGTTCTACATCAAATTGATATAAAGGATTCTCTAATAGATTAGGGACAGGGTTTTGGCTTATATTCTTTACTCTGTGAATTTTCTTCACTGTCGCTATCTCTTTTTGTGCTATATCTATCAACGAATTAAACCTTAAAGAGTAGTCTAAATAATTTGGGTCATTCTTGCTTATAAGATTCCCGCTGTTGGAATAGTTGTTAATTAACTTTATAGTCTTATCCTTCACTTGCTCTAAATTCATCTATATCACCTCTTTTTATGGTGTCTATAATGAGCCAGTAGTAGTCCTTTATTCTCAAATTCTTCTCCGCATTTCTTGCAAACATGAGGTTTTTGGTGCTTATAATGCGGTTTTAATGCTTCAATTAATTTCTTATCGTTGGTTTCATACTCGCCATTTTCATCAAATTGGAATATAGGCACTGTCCTTTTTCTCATTCCAACCCTCTGCCTTGCCCTTACCTGTTCAAAAGGCTGTCCATAAAACTTCATAATATCTCTCCTAAAAAATAAAGGGGGGATTGCTCCCCCTTATTCAATTACAAATACTTTTGCACCGTGGTCTGTCAACAGTTTCTTTCCGCTTGCCGGTGTGAGTTTTAAGGTAATGTTTCCTTCATCATCTTTGAAGTTCGCTGTGTCAAGCCTTAAAACCTTAGTTTCAACAGTAGAAAAATCACCGGTAAGCCCTTTACCTGCCCACATATCACCGGCACTTAATTCATAAGTAAGTTTATCGGTCGAACCATTTTCTATGCCCAATAAAACCCTCACACCTTTTGGTGCAAATTCAAATGTTTCAGTACCGTTGGCTGTATCTATCGCTGCTGCCTTTACGTTCAGCTTAGTTGCTGTGTTAATTGCACTCATTTTAGTCATTGTTACTTCCGTTGCCATACTATCCCTCCTATTTTATAAAGGGGGAATTATCCCCCTTATGATATTACCGTCACGTTATTTAAAGTCGTATCAGCCGCATAAGTGAATTGACCTTTTACCAATTCTTTAGGTTTAATCACCTTAGCGCCGAATACATGAAGTCCGCTTACCTTTGTTGAGAATGCTGTTTCGGCTTCCAATGCCCTTGATTTCGACAATGCTTCTGCGAATGCTATTGCGTTATAGCTTCCTGCCATCAGTTGCGATACCGGGGTTGTTGCCGTATCTACCACTTGATTAGTTACGAATACATCAAAGCCCAATACCTTTGCCCATGACATGCCACCTTTGCCATTGATACCTTCATTGATAGAGAATTTTACTCCTGCAAGTTCCATCTTAAGTTGTACCCATGGAGGTATTACAAGCCACATATCGTTTTCATCAACATTGTTTTCTGCAAGTTTTTGTTTCATTTCACCTATTCCAATAAAGATATTATCCATAGTTGCGGTTATATCGGTTATAGAGTTTCCTGCACCCGGATATAATCCCATGATATAGCTGTCACATGCCTTTTTAAGGACATAACCTGCCCTTTCAGCCTGTGAACCCTTTAAATCAACATTTGCCATAGCTTGTTCTATGTCAGTTACATCAAAGCCATAGTAATTCTGCTGGTCGATTAATAAGGATACACTACCATCATTTAAAGTCTCATAAGAGATTGTCCCATTATAGGGATTTACTGCCGGGTCTGCCAATCCGGGGAAGTGTATTGTATCTCCATGCTTTTTAACTTTATTTGAATAGTTACGACATATCTTTCTTGCCACAAGGTTATCTTCAAGTGTTCTCATTACAGCCGCATTCCATATTTCAGGAATAAAGCCTTGTGCGTTTACGTTTGCTGCCATCTAAATCATCCTTTCCATTTAAAAAAGCCTTACCACTTGGCTCGGCTCTTCGTTATTTTCGATAGATTGTTTATCATCCATCGTTGGTTATGTTTGTTCTTTTCAAATTGTTCAAAACTGATAAAATCGCTTTCCCCACCGCCATCAGATAAACTCCCCGGGGTACTTTCCGCATTGGAAGCTATTTTCTTGATAGTCTCTTGCTGTTTCATCCCCAGTAAAGTCTTCTTATTGGCAAGGAAAAAAGCATCTGCCAGGCTATGACCTTTACCCACATACTCGGTAACCTTTTCAACATTAGGTACCTTTGTCAGTTCTTCATCAGACAAATCCTTTAATTGCAAATCAAG
>JALNWH010000192.1 GCA_023230985.1 Bacillota bacterium | reverse complement strand
ATTATTTTTTTGAACAGTGCTTAAATTGAGATTCCCAAGCTTTTGAGATGTATATTCTCTCTTTTCGCCATCAGAAAGAATGTGAGCGGTTTTTTCAAAGAATTTTTGCATTGCTATACTGTCATTTAGCCACTTAATAATACTAAAAAATATCGATTTATTCCTTATATCGTTTTCATCATTATAATCCATATTGCTTAAAAAAGCTTGTTTAAATGGATTATTATTCTCTGTCTCTAAATTGGCAGTCTTTATTTCAAAGGCTTTATATAAAATTTCAATCATCGAATAGGTTATTTCTTCCTTTCTTGCTTTTGCTACATCCAAAAGTCTCTTCCTCCCAACCTATTTTTTGTCTCTATTTATAATTTCCTTTATTAATTCTTTAACCTTCCTTTTCATCACCTCCTCATTTTTCTCCATTGCCTTTATTTCACAACCCCAAATGACTAACACGTTTATCCCCATATCCTCTAATTTTTTAATATTTTTCTTGTCACGTTCAACATTCCCTTTTAGTTTTTTTTCCCAGAAATCTCTATTTGTTTTCGGTATAGTTGATAATTTGCAGTTTTCATGCACGTGCCAGAAACAACCGTTAATAAAAATAGCTGTATTATGATTAGGTATAAAAATATCCGGTTTACCCGGAAGATCCTTAAAATTAATTCTATATCTGAATCCTTCGTGCCAAAGAAGCTTTCGTAAAAATATCTCAGGTTTTGTATCTTTGGATTTTACACGAGACATATTTTTGCTTCTGGACATTGCCGTTTTTCTTTTTTCATTCACATAAAAAACCTCTAAACAAATCTTATTTGTAGGTTAAGCCTTATAAATGTTTCTCCATCTTTTTCAAATATCATCCCAAATTTGTGTCTTGATGTGGAAGCGGTCTCATACTTTGTGTTATTCAATAAATATTCCTCAAAATAATTACGATTATAAATATGATAGGCTAACACGTCTCCTTCTTTTGTTACAATAATATAGCCACCGTTTGCTTCATCTAACCCATCCCATTCTGTTGCAGGTCTCATGCCTAAAGCTATTGCAGTCAAGAACTTCCTGTACTTATACTTATAAGTATACATATTTATGTAACCCATAGGATTTGTTTCTTCCAATTTCTTAACCATATCCCTGCAATTTATAACTCCGTCCCTGTAATAATAAAGCAACGTATGGCTCAGTATCTTATCCATATTACTGTCTATTAAAACCAAATTATTTTTAAACGTATCACAATCCATCGCATAGAATTCAAAAATACCTTTTTTCTCAACAATTTTTGAAATTCTTCCTCTTATATTTATATGATTCTTGTTTCCTGACGCTTTATAGATTTCATTTGTCTCTTTTAACAAATCTTGATGCTTGTGAATGATTTTATAAGTAAAGTTCGTTGTCTTCCCCGCATTTAAAAGAGTTGGAGCCGAACCTAATTCCGATTTAATACTGAACCCGACAGTAGGACTATATCCTGTATTGATATCTAATATCCTTATATTAATGTCGGTTTTATCTTTTGAAGGAGCTGATATTTTAAAACAATTAATCTTATTCATAAATCTTTCCGTACTTTTTATGGAAAACGCTCCCTTACTCTTGGAACTTTTGATTTCGCTAAGCAAGCTATCGGCTTCTTTATTAAACACAACTGCCGGAATTTCAGTCGCTCTCATTCCGTTTATATATATCCTTATATTTTCTCCTGTTTCATATTCATTAATATTATTCTTTATTTCTTCTCTGATAATTTTTACTATCGGAAAATATATATTTTTTATCTTGTTTAATTTTTCATCTGCAGCATGTAATTTACCTTCTGAAAGAAGTCGAAACAATACATATATTTCGGACCATTCTCCTTTGTTACCTGTTAACAATACAATCACCCCTTCTATCTGCACATGCTACAGTTAAAGCTTATCTGCTCACCCTCATTATAATAATTATAATCTTTATTAAGGTGTTCTCTTATTTTTAAAGCAATTGCTTCTATTACAGGGATAGTAACTGAATTCCCTAATTGTCTATATAAATGAGTATCTGCCACAGGCAGTTTGAATGTATCGGGATAGCCCTGCAACCTTGCCCATTCTCTAGGTGTCATTTTCCTGACATACTCTCTATTTACTTTTCCTTTTATGTTTGTTGTAGGAGTAAAGTCAACCAAACGTTTATCAATAATGAGGTTCCTTTCCCTTCCCATGCCGCCACATACTATAGCAGCTGCAATATCATTTTTATCTTTTATTTCATAGCCGAATCCGTTGCCTTTTTCCATATGCCGAGCTTTATGACGCTTTAAAGAGTTTAGGTAAACATCAGATAAATAATACTTTACAGGTACTTCCTTTTTTTCAATTATGTCTCCAATTACTTTTCCCTTGCTTGATATCTTTGGAAACACAAAGCTAAAAGGAGCAATATCATTTCTAAATGCAACAATATAAATTCTTTCTCTGTTTTGTGGAACACCGAAATCTTTACTGTTCAAAACTTTACTAAATACGATATATCCCAATTTCTTTAATATTCTTTTAATAACTGAAAATGTCTTCCCTTTATCATGATTTACAAGGTTTTTTACATTCTCACAAAAAACAACTTTAGGCTTATGATATTCAATAATTCGTGCTACATCAAAAAAAAGCGTTCCTCTAGCATCTTCAAATCCCTTTTTAAATCCTGCCAGTGAAAAGGCTTGGCATGGAAAGCCCGCAAGTAAAATATCATGTTGTGGAATATCTCTTTCATCTATTTGTGTTATATCGCCATGGATTTCGATATCATCTTTGAAGTTCGCTCTATACGTTTCTACGGCTTTTGCATCCCATTCGCATATAAAAACGGTTCTAATACTATCTTTAAAAGCATTATCAAAACCCATTCTGATACCGCCGATTCCCGCAAATAAATCTATTGACTTATACATTAAGCTCCCCCTTTAATTTATTATTTTTTCCAATATAAGTTATGTGGGAATGCGCTTCATAATATTTACATTTTGGTACAACCTGTAAAAACGAAATAGAACTCAAATTGTCTACTTGCCTTGTAGCTTCCTATTTATATTATATAACACAAAGCTTTTTAAGCCAATAATAAAACCTATTATATTTAATATCTTATTTTTCATAAACGTTATAAACTAATGATAAACTTTTAAATTAGTTTTAATAACTGAAAAGTTCTTTCAATTCTAAATATTTAATTTGCCTCAATAATAGAAATTTTATTGATTTATTCCTTATTAATAAACCGCTATTGTTCCATCTGCTCTTGATTCGGTTCCGCCTATCAGTACCCCATTTTTATCGCGAATTATTATCTGCCCT
>JALNWH010000191.1 GCA_023230985.1 Bacillota bacterium | reverse complement strand
GGGTTTGGGGTGTTCATTTTAGCTCTTATCTCCTATTTAGACAGGAAATAAAGAAAACCGCCCTGTGAAATGCCTAACAGGGCGGTTTTAATATAACCTCTTTGTGGCAACCGCACCAGCGGTATCGATTACCTTCATATATATTATAACACAATGCTACTAAAAGTAAACAAAATTATAAATAAACCCACAACAACCATAAAAAAATCGGAGTGAATAAAATGAAACGAAAAATACTTCCTATTCTACTAATAATAACAATAGCAATACTGGGAATTACAGCGGCTACCCCACAATCCGACACAATAAATACCATTGGCTCCCTTATGGAAATAATCAAAGAAGACTATTACAAAGACATTGATGACGAAACCCTTATCCGAGGTGCCATTGACGGTATGTTCAAATCATTGGATCCCCACAGCACCTATATGGATCCGAAGGAATTTAAAGAACTAAACGAATTCACCAGCGGTGAATTCAGTGGTATAGGTGTTTCCATAGAGCGAAAGGACGATAGAATCACCGTCGTATCACCTATCGAGGGTACCCCTGCTCACGAAGCCGGCCTAAACACCGGTGATATCATAATATCCGTAGATGACACGGATATTAAAGACTATGCATTGGATAAGGCAGCAGCACTTATAAGAGGGGAAACAGGCACAAAGGTAAAGCTGGGTGTAATCAAAGCAGATACACAAAACACCATATATATAGAACTCACAAGAACAATAATAGAAATTGAATCAGTAAAATATGAAACCCCCTACGGTAGAAAAGCCGAAGTTGAAATAAAGGATAAAAGCATAGGCTATATAAGATTAACGGAATTTAACGAACACACATATAGAGACTTCAAAAAATCAATAGATAAATACAAAGAAGAAAACAAAACCGGCCTGATAATAGACATTAGAAACAACCCCGGCGGACTTTTGGACAGTGTAGTAAATGTGTGCAAACTTATTATCCCCGAAGGCCCCATAGTCCACATAGATGCAAAAGGCACCAAAAACGATGAAACCTATAGCTCAGAACTAAAAAAACCTCCTTTTAAACTTGCGATACTAATAAACGGAGGTTCCGCCTCCGCATCGGAAATCCTTGCCGGAGCGGTAAAAGACTCAAAAATCGGTATAACAGTGGGTACAAAAACCTATGGCAAAGGTACAGTTCAGAACATTATGCAACTTACAAACGGTGGCGGTGTGAAACTCACCATTGCCGAATACATGACGAGAAATAAGATTAATATAGATGGTAAAGGCATAGAACCGGATATAAAAGTAGAACCTATGAATCCGCAAAACAATTTAATTACACTAAATATAGATAGAGATATTAAAAATGACACTATAGGCTTGGATGTATACTCAATTCAACAGCGGCTTATAAACCTTGGAAGCGATATTGTGTTAGACGGAATAATGGGAAAAAGAACATTAAAAGCTGTTAATGAACTTTTGCAAGAAAACAACCTGCCTGCGGTTTCTTATTTAAATAAAGACACCCAACAGAAAATTATAGAACTATATAATAAAAATATAGTTGATAAAATAAAGGATAACCAACTGGAAGCCGCAATAAAAGAACTGCAAAAAATCTTATAAATTAAATTTGATTTAAAACTAAAAATTTGCTATATTTAAAACATGAGGTGATTTTAATTGGAAGAAAAATCATTACTAAAAGAAATATTAGCTGAAGTAAAAACAATGGGAACGGATATAAAAGATTTAAAATCCGATGTAACCGGGCTTAAATCCGATGTAACGGAACTTAAATCCGATGTAACGGAACTTCAAAAAGACGTAACAAATATCAAATCCGATCTTGAAATAATAAAAATAAATCAAAAAGAAGATCATCAAATATTAAAAGCCTTGGAATATAGTGCAGAAGTAAATAAAACTGAGCATGACAGAATGAACATTGATATTGCTAGAATACAAGGATTACAAAAGAATATGAGCGAGAATCTGGATGCAATGAAGGATATCATAGGTAGGCATGAAATTGATATCACTGTTTTGAAGAAAAGACCTGTATAAAATCCATAATAATCGGCTAAAAATTTATGAGTAATTTAAAAATCAATATGACCCCCTTAAATCATATTGATTTTTCTAATTTATAAATGAAAAACGGGAGAATAATAATAACTAACCGTGATAATCCCCGGCTTCAATTTACGGTTTATGAACGGAGTGAAAAACAAATGAAATACATATTTGTTACCGGCGGTGTCGTTTCATCCTTGGGAAAAGGTATCACCGCATCCTCACTGGGCAGATTGCTTAAAAATCGAGGAATAAAGGTTACATTACAAAAAATAGATCCCTATCTTAATATAGATCCGGGCACCATGTCCCCCTATCAACATGGCGAAGTATTTGTCACGGATGACGGAGCGGAGACGGATCTGGACCTTGGCCATTACGAAAGATTTACCGATACCAATCTATCAAAAAGCAGCAGCATAACCACAGGAAAAGTCTACTGGACTGTTATAAACAAAGAGAGAAGCGGTGATTACCACGGAAACACCGTCCAAGTGATTCCTCATATTACGAATGAAATAAAATCAAGAATATACAAAGTGGGAGAAGAAAACAGCCCGGATGTAGTAATAGTAGAAATAGGCGGTACCGTTGGCGACATTGAGAGCCTGCCCTTTTTGGAAGCCATTAGACAAGTCAAGTATGAAGTAGGTCCGGAAAACGTCCTATTCATACACGTAACACTGGTACCTTATCTGCATAAAGCCGGAGAACTTAAGACTAAGCCTACTCAGCACAGTGTGAAAGAACTAAGAAGCATAGGTATTCAGCCGGACATCATAGTTTGTCGTACGGAGAAGCCCCTAACAAGAGAACTAAAGGACAAGATTGGACTCTTTTGTAACGTTGACGGAAAATCCGTATTCCAAAACACCGATGCGGATACCCTTTATCAAGTACCTTTGCTTTTAAATAAGGAAGGCTTGGATAAAATGGTAGTAAAAAAACTATCTCTGGATGCCAAAGAACCGGAATTAACAGAATGGATAGAGATAGTAAATAAAGTGCTCCATCCCAAACATAAAGTCAATATTGCCATAGTAGGTAAATACGTGGAGCTCCACGATGCCTATCTATCCGTAGCGGAAGCCCTATGCCACGGCGGTATTGCAAATGATACGGAAGTCAATATTAAGTGGATGGACTCTCAAAACCTTAATAAAAATAATATTGAAGAAGAAATGAAAGATATTGACGGTCTTCTAATCCCCGGAGGATACGACTGCCATGATATAGACGGAATGCTTTTTGCCGCCCAATATGCCAAAGAAAAGGAAATCCCCTTCTTCGGCATCTGCTTCGGTATGCAAATAGCAATCAAAGGG
>JALNWH010000190.1 GCA_023230985.1 Bacillota bacterium | reverse complement strand
TTCCTTGGATGTCCGGGGAATAATGATTTTATAGGCCAATTTATACAGGGTATTGCATCTCACCGATTTTGGGATCGAATGCTCGTATAACCAACAACAAAAGGGTATCGCACCATAAATTTAAGTGCGATACCCTTTTATAATTAAATATTACAAAACGTAATCAATAAACCCCTATTTCACCTTGATAATTTTTAGCTCTCTTTATTAATTCACCTTTTTAACCATTCGTCTTTAGAAATGCATGATATATGTTCTGTTCTTATATCTCCCATCAAAGGCCAAGGCACATCTTTATTTGTAAACTTATAAATAAATCTGCATTTTTCTTGAACTCTTTTTGAATTTTCATTGCTTTCAAAGTGTCCGCACCAAAGCTTTTTCAAGCCTAAGTCCATGAATGCATATTTCATAAGTTCCCTTACGGCTTCGGGTATCAATCCTTTACCCCAAAATGGCACTCCTATCCAATAGCCGATTTCGCCTTCATCGTCACTAATACCAATATTGCTCTTTTCACCAATCATTATGCCTATGCTCCCGATAGCCTTGTTGTCCTCCTTAAGACAAACTGCATATGTATATGGTTCCGATAATACAGTCTTTATAATTTCCTTGCTGTTTTCCACGCTTGTATGTACGGGCCAACCTGCAATGGGGCCTACACTTGGGTCCTTTGCATATTTATAAAGGTTTTCTGCATCTAAGACGTCCCAAGGGCGAAGAGTCAATCTTTTTGTCTTAAAAATCATTTCCTTACCTCCCAAGAATTATAGCAAGATCAATCGGTAAAAAATCTATTTATATAACTCTCATGGATATTTTTATATTTATCATAAAGCCTTTCTTTTCTTATTAACGTATTGCAACCCCGTATCTCTGTCATACCCATATACATGACGCAATTCGTATGGCTCAATAATTTCTAATGCTGTGACTTTGTCACCCTTTATATAAAATGTAATATCTCTTATTTCATTAGTCTCAGGTGTAAATGGCTGCCACGTATATGCATAGTCAAAGTCGTATTGTTCAACAAGTGCTTCTTTATCACTATCTTCGTATGCGAAATATAAACTCCCCATTCCGGAAATAGCCTCATTCTTATCAATATAATATAAACACTCTGTATATGTTGATAAAAGTTCCTTTTCTGTGCTGCCTACTTCAATGTTTTTATTTGTCTTAATGTTTCTAATATCTGTCCATAGATAAGATATGTATTCTACATTATCGGGCTTGTAGTAATGGGTTCCTATTATTAAGCTTCCATTCCTAAAATTATATCGGTGTGTTTTGTACATATGAGGCACCATGCCATCGCCATCGTAGATATGTTCTTTTTCGCTTTCTGTTTCATTTTCATATATTTCGAATAAAAATAAAGTGTCATTAAATGATTCAACTTTTTCTGAAAAAGTAAAGGAAAAGTCTTTATCAATTTTACTGTCATATCTATCAGAAAAACTAAATTCGTAAAGATGTTCAATACCTTCGGGGACATCTTCAGGAAGAGTTGGCGTACCTGTGGTATTTCTGCTTAAATAGGGGCTTATGAGAGAATTGAAGTTTTTGTTGCTTTTATAATATACATTTTTCATAAAAAATATATATTCATCGTTACTATCATAGCTTGTAAATACTTGGGCTTTCCCAATTATCTTATCATCCTTTAGATAATGGATTTTTATATTTGCATTGCCATACTTTTTGCTGTCCTTTCCTAATAAGTAATCCCAAGGCTTATTAATATCAACTATTTCTCCATAAACAAATTCGGGTATCACCTTATCAAAAAGAAATGTATTTACTTCCACATCGTTAACTATTAGTACTATATCTGTAGCTTTATCTATGGTCTTAATTAATCTACTGATATAAGTACTATTATTAAAAATATTATTAAGTATCAATAAGGCAGAAAATATAGCTAATATCCTATATAATTTTTCATTGCCTTTTATTTTTGGAAAGATCTTTTGATTTTTCATAATTAATGTACCTCCGCCTTCAATTTATCCGGCTATCAGAAAACACCACTCCATTTGACTATTAACATAATCTCAACTGCTAGTTGGAGTTTTATAGATAATTGCTTCAATCCCAAGAAAACCTTTCTAGTCTTTTATGTTAAAATAATTATCAAAAACGGGCTTTTAATCCATTTGCCTTATTTATCCGCATAGTGCCTCCTCATCTCCTATAAATCAATTATAAATAATCTTGTTTCATAATATATAAATAATGCGGCTTAATACAGTCTTAAAATATCAAATTACCATTCAGTACAGTTACAGCAGTACCACCTATTTTTATTTCATTTATTTCATCATGTAGTTTTGAAATAGTTACATATGCACAGCCCGGTCTGTTAACTTCGTGTCCCTCTTCGCCAATTAAATTTACACTATCATTACATTCTATTAGCTTATTGTGAATGATATAGGATGCAACACATCCATTGCCAGTACCACAAACAGGGTCTTCTACTACTCCGGCAATAGGAGCACTGGCTCTCATATGATAACTGTATTTTTCATTTAATGTCTTTAGGCAAAATGGAGTGATTCCAATTACATTATACTTCCGACTTATTTCTTCAATAGCTCTTAAATCCAACTTTGCATTCATAAGTTTATCCAAACTTTTCACACCAAATACTAACCAGCATAGACCGGTATTTACTTTCATAGCAGATATATCTATCAAATCATTCTCACTAAGCCCAATAAGTTTTGCAATGTTTTTTTTATCCATATCAATTGGTTGAAATTTAGGTGATGGTTGTGTCATCATAAATACCTTCTCGCCATTAATATCTGCCAATTCGACGGGAAGCACACCAGCTTTAGTTTCCTGAAAAAATATATTTTTACTTAAATCCAACTTTTTTTCTTCATATAAAGCATAGAATGTACCGATAGTTGCGTGACCACATAAGTCTACTTCGAATTTAGGAGTAAAAAATTGTACTTTGAAGTCTGCAACTTCAGAAGGTGAAACGAATGCAGTTTCAGATAGATTCATTTCCCTAGCAATCTTTAATTTTTCATCATCAGTTATGGAAGCAGCATCGATGACAACTGCAGCAGGGTTGCCGCAAAAAGGGATTGTTGTAAAGGCATCAACTTGTTTAATATTAATTGATTTCATTTTCATCGCTCCTATCAATTTTTTTAGAAATATATGTCATGTACAATCGAACGCAAACTTATAAATATAATATTTTTTGCTATACTAGCAGGTTCATGTATACTCGTTTCATCAAAGAAATTTATCTCTTTATTGAAAAATCATTGAAACAATAGGTAAAAGCAATGGGACTATAAATGTAAGAATCATTCCCGTCAATAATGTAACTAAGCTTAATCTTATTCCTACAAATTTT
>JALNWH010000189.1 GCA_023230985.1 Bacillota bacterium | reverse complement strand
TTTGCTTATAAATAATTTTTCGGAGGGTGAAAATGGAGGTAAATATATAATCAAAAACAAGACAAAAAAAACTTGATAAGTTAAGGAATATTATGGTATAATAAAATGACAACTTAATCTATGGTAAATGACAATTTGATTCGGTAAAAAATGAGAGGTATAAAAACCTTGTAACCGTTGATATATAAGGGTTCCCGTCAGCTGGATAGAGCAACGGACTTCTAATCCGTAGGTCGCGGGTTCGAATCCCTCCCGGGAGGCCAAACGTTAAAATCCCCACATACCGGGGATTTTTTATTTTGCGTATTTTTTTAATTTACCTCAATTTACTATCGTTTTTGGCCAGTCCGTTGGTATCGAAAAGGTTGAAAATCAATAAACTAACAGCCTGCGGGGCCAAGCTGCTTAAAGGTAAAAACCAATACTGCGATAACCGCTGCAAGGCCGGTATTAAGATTCGCCTACAGGATTTTTGTTGAAGCGGGAGGTGGGGCAATAATGGCAAGCATTAACAATAAAGCTGGTGATTTCTATTAGAGGATTACCAGCTTATATCCGCCTTGAGCTTTGTGAAGATTAAGTCAAGGAGTCGTAGAATTGTGGTTTAATTGTACATAATTTCTATATGTTCAACATCATCTTTTACTAGCCAATGAACTTTAAACCAACGACTCCAGCTATTATTAATAATAGAAATGTAATTCGGTATAAACTAACAGGCTCACCCAAAAATATTATTCCTAAGATAGCTACACCAACTGCACCTATTCCTGTCCAGACAGCATAAGCGGTTCCAATTCGGGGCTTTTGCTTTTCTATTTTTAGCAGAATAACCAGCGTAATGGGGATAGTTTGGGGATAATTTAACCAGGAGTTAAACCTATTATACAAAACGATACCAAACAAAAAGGTTAAACGTTGGGCAAAATGACCGGGTTAAAGCAACCTCTAAAAATAACCCTACAGAATTGTGCACGGAATGTCGGATATATACATTAAATTTCTGCTATTCTATTGGTGAGAGAGAGGTCATATATGGATTCGCTTAAAAAAATGAATGGAGCATTAAACTATATTGAAGAAAATCTTATCTTAGATATTGATTTCAAAACAGTAGCGAGGCTGGCTTTTTGCTCGGAATATCATTTTAAAAGGATGTTTTCTTTCCTTGCAGGTGTTACCCTATCGGAGTACATCCGCCGCAGACGCCTTACTCTTGCAGCATTTGAGCTTAATAATAGTAATATAAGGATAATTGATATTGCCATTAAATATGGATACAGCTCAGCAGACTCTTTTACAAGAGCTTTTCAAGGTTGGCATGGTGTAACGCCGTCAGAAGCCAGAAATAATGGTCAATTACTAAAAGCCTATTCACCAATGACCTTTCAGTTATCAATTAAAGGGGGAATGGAAATGGAATATCGAATCGTAGAAAAAGAGGCATTTCGCATAGTTGGTATCACGAAAAGGGTCCCCATAATCTTCCATGGAGTTAACCCAGAGATTGCCTCTATGTGGAAAACTTTAAATTATGAGACGATAAACAAACTTAAGAGACTTTCTAATGTCGAGCCTGTAGGGTTGCTACAGGCATCCACGAACTTTTCTGAAGGCCGAATGGAGGAAAAAGGAGAACTTGATCATTATATAGGCGTGGCAACAACTAATGAGTGTCCGGATAACCTGGCACAGCTTGAAGTTCCTGCCTCAACATGGGCTGTATTCGAATCAGTTGGACCATTTCCTGATACGCTGCAAAATATATGGGGACGCATCTATTCCGAATGGTTTCCATCATCAAACTATGAACAAACAGAAGGACCAGAAATCTTGTGGAACGAGCATAAAGATATAACATCACCGACTTTCAAAAGCGAAATTTGGATACCGATTTTGAAAAAGTAATAATAGCTTCTGTAACTATTAAAATTTTTATTAGACGGTTATTATTATCATGAATAATCCTGTCTTTGTTTAAAAAATCCCATTAATTTGAGGGCATACGCTGTCACTACAGCGAAAATAACGAGACTTAAAAGCATTGCGACAATATCTCCCAAACTATTTTTTATAGGTTCGGGGTAATTAAATACTCTAGACATTAACCCGAAGTTAAGGAGCCAAATACCAACACCGATGCCTATACTTTTTATAAAGTAATACTTTGTACTAAAAATGTAGGTATACAAAAATGCTATTATTAATCCAAAGAAAGCACCTATAATTAAAGAAGTTATAAAACCAAATACCCAAAATATAGGGGTGTATTCAAACCCTTTCATAACCACACCTAAGGAAGTAGCATTATTATCATATTTAGCTATATTTAATACCTGCATAAGCTCATTAAATCCGTATTTAACCGTAGCCCCTACCACACCAGCAGTAGTTCCAAAAATGAATTCATTGTTTTGTTCTAGCTTAAAAGTATTGCGGTATTCCTTGTCTGAAGCATAAGAGTTCTCTCCTGTATGCGCCTCTACCTTTTTGAATAACGAGTCCATAGAAACAGCAGATTCTATAGTCGGCATAAGTTCAGCGGCATGTTCGTAATCTTTTTTGATTGGGGTATTTCTTTGTCGAATAAATATTTTTCTTTTTTCTTTAACCTGTTTTTTACGCCTAAATGGAAAAAACATTATTCGGCCCCCCAGTATGTAACTCGTGTTTTTAATTTCCATAAATATCATTAAACTATTTAAATATCTTAAATATTATTGCCCATATACGTTTTCTTATGTTACGCCTGCTCTTACCAGAGGCGTTTTTTATTTGAGGTAGAGTATAGATGCAGCTATTATTGAAAAAATATAAAAATTAACTATAGTAAAAAGGAAGCACATATGCCCAAAAATAATAATTTGCTAAAAAAGATATTCTATGCGGCCTCTATTGGATTAATCGGCTATAAAGGAGCTGTCTTGTTAGGCAGAAAAGCCGTCGATAAAGTTAGTGACAGTTTAATTCATAGGCTAATGGTTGACTCTTACTCTGAAAATTTATGGGAGTTTGTTTCGGCATCTCGTAAAACCGGACTCCAGAACATTTTGGAAACTAATTTAAGAGCACAAGAAGGAAAAATGATCAAACGACCTTTGGGGAGTCCGAAAAAGATACCTGATTTTGCGGGTATAATGTTTAACTTTGCTCAACTGCACCGACTGCCGACAGACGAAGGAGCACCTATAGATACTAAAGTTACTATTGGCCCCTGTGCCCGAAGGCCTTTGCAGATAGATATGCCCATTATGATTTCCGGTATGGCCTTTGCCCTTGCACTGTCTGCCAAGGCAAAAATTGCTTTAGCCAAGGGCAGTAAAATGGCGGGTACTGCTACTAATACCGGTGAAGGTCCCTTTTTACCGGCTGAAAGGAAAGCTGCTGGCAAGCTTATTATTCAATATAACAGGGGTAAGTGGAGTAAGTCGGA
>JALNWH010000188.1 GCA_023230985.1 Bacillota bacterium | reverse complement strand
TTTTGTTTTATTAGTATCTATAACACTCGGTGTTGTCTTGACATTAAAAAATGGAAGAATGGAAAAGTTACATACTGCTCGTTATCGGATTAGAGGGATATTTTCTGTTTTAGTCACGATAAAGCTGCTTTGACAGGATTTATAATCGTTTTATTTTTGCTTACTGTGCAATCTTTATTTCAAAGAGGCTTATATAGAAAAATAGCATAGAATTGAAGTAGAATTATAAAAAATAAAACCGGCTGCCTCAATGCTTAGGTAGCCGGTTTTGTATTTATTTAATCATCATTGCTAATCAATACATGTTTTATTTCATAACCTTTTTCCTTGAGTTTTTTCTCAATTTCGCTTACATCCTTTATAGGAGCTCTTACAACAACATCTCTAAAACCATCGCCGGCAAATATAGCCATGTGAGTGATATTAACATTCATTGAATAATATATATCAGAAATTTCATTGACCCCTCCGGGTACATCTTTTACTTCTACAGTTATACGGCTTCCTTTATCTTTAAAACCTAATAAATCAATAAAAGCATCAAAAATATCACTTTCTGTAATGATACCTGCAAGCTTACCGTCTTCTAAAACAGGAAGAACACTAATTTTGTTTTCTCTCATTCTAACAGCAGCTTCTTCTAATAAACATTTAGCCTCGATTGTAATTGGATTTCTCGTCATTGCCTCTTTAATCGTTATTTTTGATAGGAAATAATTTACTTCAAATATACTCAGAGATGTAGCTTTTGTAGGGGAAACTGTTTGAATATCACCTTTTGTAAGTATACCGACAAGCTTTCCGTTATCTACTACTGGAAATCTTTTAAAACCGGTTTCTCTAAAAATTGCTACTGCATCAGCTATAGTAGTATTAGATGACATTGTACGGGGATTCTTGGTCATTCTATTTTTTACAAACATATAATTCTCCTCTCATATTTATTATGCGTTAAAGCTTCTCCTATATATGTCAATTATACCAAAATACTTTTTCGTAAGCAATGTAAATATACAAGCTATAAATTCTTGCTTTCAAGAAAGGCTATGATTTTTATTAAATTAAATAGTAAAATTTAATTTGCTTTACGATAGATATTTATGTTTAAATAAGAAGAGTAGCCAAATAAAATGACAGGGGGAAGGTAGTTTGTTTTTTATAGATTTTCATGTAGATACATTACTTAGATTATATTTATTAAAAATCAGTGGCGATGATAGCGAGTCTTTATATCAAAACAAGGGTCATGTTGATTTAAAAAGGTTGATGGAATCAAATTATTTATCTCAAATGTTTGCATGTTATGTGGATTTGGGAAAGGAATCAATAACAGTAAGCTATTTTAATGATGCTTTGGCAATGATTGAGTTGTTTTATAAGGAAATTGAAGCCCTTGATGATAGAGTTGCCTTAGCCAAATCATATAATGATTATTTGAACAATAAAGAAGAAGGTAAACTATCTGCATTTTTAACAGTTGAAGAAGGTGGTATACTCGATAATGATTTAAACAGGCTTGACATATTGTATGATAAAGGTGTAAGAGCAATAACCCTTACTTGGAATTATGAAAATTCTATTGGTTTTCCTAATTATGAGTACAAAACCCAACATAGTGGGTTAAAACCTTTTGGCATAGAAACAGTAGAAAAGATGGATGACTTGGGGATTATTGTAGATGTATCACATTTATCTGATGGTGGTTTTTATGATGTATATAAGTATGGCAAAAGACCTTTTATTGCAACACATTCAAACTCAAGAAGTATTTGTAATCATTCAAGAAACCTTACCGATGATATGATAAAGAAACTGGCTGATAAAGGAGGAATAACCGGAATAAATTTTTACGGCGGTTTTTTACAAGAGGATGAAAAAAGCACTACAGAAAGTATGTTGAGGCATATCCGCCATATTATTAAGGTTGGTGGTAAAGAAGTTGTAGGCATCGGAACTGATTTTGATGGTATGGATGGAGAATTGGAAATTGGAGGAGCCCAAGATATGTTAAAGCTAGCAGAGGCCATGGATAAGGGCGGATTTTCAATTAATGAGATAGAAGCCATATGCTATAGAAATGCTGAAAACTTTTATAAAAGATACTGGGGTGCGTAGTCAGTGTTTTCGGGGAGGTATATACATAATCAGGTTAATATCAACGAGGTGAAATATGAAGCCTATTTTATTTAAAAATGAAAGAATAAAAGCAATAGTATATTTAATTATAGCATCAATATTATGGAGTACAGCAGGAATATTAATAAAAATGGTTGATTGGAATCCCATTGCGATTGCGGGCACGAGAAGTTTTATAGCGGCATTCGTAGTTTTAGCTTATGTGAGAAAGCCTAAAATTACTATGTCAAAAGCGCAAATAGGCGGGGCGTTTGCTTACGCAGCCGCAGTTATTTTGTTTGTCTCAGGTAATAAGTTGACTACATCCGCCAATGCTATAATCCTTCATTATACTGCTCCCATATTCGTAGCTTTATTAAGCGCTTGGATATTAAAAGAGAGTATATTTTGGTATGACTGGTTAACTATTGTATGCGTTTTTGGAGGAATGCTGCTGTTTTTTATTGACGGTTTAAAAACGGGTAATTTATTTGGAGATGTTCTTGCTACCTTGAGTGGTCTTTTTTTAGCTGGTGTAACTATCTCATTGAGATTCCAAAAAGATGAATCACCGGTAGAAACTGCGCTTTTGGGCAATATAATTACTTTTATTATCGCATTGCCTTTTATTTTGCGTTCTATGCCTGACGGAAGGAGTATGGTCGGTTTAGTTTTATTAGGCGTTTTTCAGTTAGGTATTGCTTATATTTTTTTTGCTCTTTCTTTAAAAAATATCAGCGCTCTGGAAGGAATACTTATTACAGTTGTGGAACCAATTTTGAACCCAGTTTGGGTATTCCTTTTTGCAAAAGAATTGCCCAGTTTAAATGCTGTTATAGGAGGAATTTTTGTCTTATCTGCAGTTACAATGAGAAGTGTTTATGTTAGTAAAAAAATTGATAGTACAAGTAGTATATAAATAGCATTTGTTTGATTATATTACTAGTGGAGGTAGTATGTCATTAGAAGGAAATATAGATAGACAGATATTTAAATTGGCTTTACCGGCTATAGCAGAGATGCTGCTGCATACTCTGGTTTGGACTGTAGATACCGCAATGGTTGGCAGACTCACCCCTGCGGATATGTCAGGTGTAAATCTAGGCGCATCAATGATGTTTACCATTGCCCATATAGTAGGCGCAATTGGTGTCGGTGCTACTGCTTTAATTGCGAGAAATATAGGGGCCGGTGATAAGGAAAGGGCGGAGTATATTGCGGGACTCTCTTTAAGTCTTGGTACTATTTTGGCATTCATTATAGGTGTTTTGGGGATTATTTTTACTAAACCTATTTTTATTCTTATTGTGGAAGACCAGGC
>JALNWH010000187.1 GCA_023230985.1 Bacillota bacterium | reverse complement strand
CTGCAGTCATATCTTTATCTTTTAGCATCTGTATTATTTTACGCCTTGTTGGATCGGATAATGCTTTAAAGGGTGTATTGAGCAAAGACATTAGTACCACCTCCATAAAAGTAAAAAGCAATTACTTGCATGTTTAGATAATTATCTAAACATCTATTATTAGTATATACTTTTTTTAAGGTAATTGCAATATGTATAGGACAAACTATTGACCTATACTCCACCATCTTTAATCCATATTTATATTAAGTTTTTATATTCTCTTCTTCCATCAACTATAGCATATATAATAACTTCTTTCTTTTTCTCATTTGCTTTGTAAAATATAAGATGTTTCTCTACAATAACTACTTTATAATCTTGTTTTCTTATAATAGAGTATCTAGGTATACTTCCTGAGCTAGGAAATTCTTTTAACCGATTGATGGATTCTTCTATTTTATCCAAATACTTAAGAGCGATATTAACGCTACCTGAATCATCTGCAATATAAAAAATTATATCCCTCAACTGATCTTCTGCTTTATCTGTTCTTATAATATTATACATTTTTATCTTTCCTATTTACTAAAGATTCACGAATACTATCCAAGGATTCCTGCATGGAGCCTAGCCTTCCATTTTTAACATCTTCATCTGCTTCTGCAAGTGTTCGAAGTAATTCTAATTCCGCTTTCATTTGCTTATAGTCTTGTAATCCAAGGACAGCCGTATCACCACGTCCATTTACGGTAATAATTACAGCTTCTCTGCTTTCCCTACAAAGCTTAGATATTTCATTATATTTATTCCTTAAATCTGCTGATGGTCTAATATTTAATTCCATGATAGCACCTCATTTTTTCTTAAATCCTGTATTCAAATTATATTACTTCATTAACATTCCATCATCATTATCCTGCTCTAACTTAGGGAATGGTATATGAAGTAGTCTCAAAAAATCCTTTTGTGATTCTAATTCTCTTTCAGCAATAAAATTAACAAAGGGTCCATCATCCTCATGGGCTTTTTCCAGTAATGTAATATATTCACTTCTTAAAATTGGGGGAATTAGCGCCGGTAAATATCCATCTTGTATCAAGGCTGTATTCATAAGTAATCTTGCTACCCTTCCATTTCCGTCTTTATATGGATGGATAAATACAAACTTTTTATGAAGTAATGCTGCAAATTCTACCGGATGATATTTTTTTCTTTCCCTGCTTATCCACTTACATAAATCCTCTATTTCACTTTGAATATTCTCCACCTTAGCTACCGGGTAATTAGATCCTGAAATAAATACAGGAATATCACGATACTTTCCGGCAAATTCTTTTTCAATATTTTGATAAAATAGCTTATGCAGGTATAGAATATCTCTTTCCCTAATTTCTTTATTTTCAAGCAAAGTGAACATATAGTCATATGCCTTTGCATGATCTACAGCTTCAAACATATCTCTTAAAGGCCTTCCCCCAACGGTCAGTCCATCTTCTATTAAGATCTTGGTTTCACTTTCTGTTAGTGAATTCCCCTCTAATGCATTGGATGTCCATGTTAATCCAACCCGATAAAAGTCTTTTATCTGCTTCAACATTTCACCCTCAAAGGGTCTTAATTCATTAATAGTGCTTTGATACAAATCTAATTTTTCTTGGTGTTCCATGGGTTCACTCCTTTTCAAATGTTTTATTATATAAATTTAACTTAATCCTTATAATCCTTTAATTATACACATTGTATCATATACACTTTATCAAATAAACTTATATCTTCTATCTCTGCTTTATTTAATCCTTAAGATTATACAGTAAAAAAAACCCCTAAAGTTGAATTTTTCTTAGTCCAACTTTTTGGGGTCACTCTATTGCAATGGATTGATAGGCTTCTTTTTTTTAAGTATAAAATGAAAGGTATCATACATGTATCCTCTAGATATCTCTATCACTCCCTTCGTTGTATTTATAATTTACACTATGTAAATTCAGTAAGTGTAGACAGGCTTACTAAAAAATTGAATAAAAAAGTGGCTAAAATTTCTCTTAGCCACTTGAAAATTTATTAATTTTAGACCACTAACCTATTATTAATCTTATCAATGGTGGAAATAATATCCTTAGCTAAGTCTATATTATTATCAAAAAGTTTAATTACTCCACCATCTTTATTGAAAGGATATTCCTGCAATATCTGTTTTTCAATGGAACCATTTTTTACAATATAATCAATAATATTATTGACAAAATTTATCTGATCTGAATTCAACTTCTCATCTGTCAGGAATTTTGAAAACTCTTTTTTAGCTGCATCTCTATCCATACCTGTAATACCGGCTACTAATTTTAAAAGAGGTCTGCTACCATAGGCTTTATGATAAGAATCCTTATCTCCTAATTCTTCAAACAAGATTTTTTCAAAATATTTGATATCCTCTTTGGTGAGCTCTTCATTATTTCTGAGTTTATAAATAGGTAAATCATCTTTATATTTCTTAAAATAAGATACTACTCTCTTTTTATAGGAGTCTAAATCATTAACATCATATATTCGACTTCCTTCTTTTACTCTCACAACCTCATCTTTAAAATCTGTATAGTAAATCCCCTGTTGTTCCTTATCTATTAATTTTATAAGATCTCTTAAAGCCTTTCTTACCTTTTCATAGTCAAATATATCGGCTTGTTCCCAGAATTCCTCTTCCTGTATCTCATAGATTAAATCTTTATTTTTTTGCACCTGCCCTATTGAGCCTTTTTTCTCCAAATCATTGGCAGTCTTCTTAACCTTGGATTTAGGTTTAGCAAAGGGTCTTTTCTCAAGAAAAGCAAATTGAATAGTATACATTAAGTAGTCAAATCTTTTAGCCAGCTCATCATTATCTGTAGATATAATAAGAGGTGATATTTCATCTTTAAGGTTTTTTACATCAATTTCTTCTAAACTTTCAAAGGCTCTTTTATCAAAGTACCTGTCTATTAGATGAAGCCTCATCCTTGCATTAAACCTATCTCTATTAATTCCATTAATCAAAAGATTTATATTATCTATTAACTCATTTCGATATTCTATAAATTCATTTTCCTGATAGTCTAAATGCTGCAAAGCTTTTATAAGATCAATCTTTATATTAAATAAACTTTCTGTTAGGGATATTTGGATTCCCCCTTCATGACCTCTTTTATTTATTTCAAAAAACTCAAAGTTATAGTAGTAATCAAAGATTAAAAACTTTTCCTTATGGATTCCCGGACCGAATAAATCTTCACATAGTCTTGTTCCTCTACCAATCATCTGCCAAAACTTAGCCTTTGACCTAACTTTTTTAAAAAACACTAAATTTACAATTTCAGGTACATCTATGCCTGTATCAAGCATATCTACAGAAATAGCTATTTGGGGATAGGAATCCTTATCCTTAAATTTATCTATAAGATTATCTGCATAATTAATACCATGATAAATAGCT
>JALNWH010000186.1 GCA_023230985.1 Bacillota bacterium | reverse complement strand
TTATCCCACAGCCTTTGTTGTACATAAGCCGGTCTATAACCATCCCAAACCTTAACCCTATAACCGTCATTGTTAAAAATTTCGTTTGCAGCCTTTAGCTTCTCTGCAGTTTCTCTTCTTAATGTTGCTTTATAGCCGTCATCGTATAATACTTCACCGGTTACATTATCCGTTGAACCATATTTCAAATCAATTATGATATTGGGGATATATTCTTCCAAATCAATAAGCTGTGCCTTAGATTTCTCTAATATTCTTTCTTCCGGCATCTTATATATGGAATACTTATTTATTTTATTTAAAATTCGAGGTATATCACTGCCTTTAGCAAGTACCGGCTGATAATTATTAAGCCCTTTTGTTCCGGAAAGATAACAAGGTATATAGTCCGGTTCTTTAATTTCCAGTAAAGTCTTCTTGCCTTCAAATATTTCAAATACCATTTCCTGTTGATAGATAAAAGTATCATAATCCGGTGGATTTTTATTACCGCCAAAACAGAAATTACCTAAGCTATATATGATGTACTTTCCATTATATTTTTCGATTCCTTGAATAACATGAGGGTGTGTGCCTATTATTAAATCTGCACCCAAATCAATTGTTAAATAAGCCAAATCTCTTTGCAATTGGTTATGTTCGTGGACATATTCCTTGCCCCAGTGAAATGTTGCTATTACAAAATCGTTTTTTTCCTTCAGGTAATTTATTTTATTTTCAATATCAGCTTTTAACTCATCCAAGTCGGTACCCTGCTCATATTCACCTAATTCATTTATACCGACAAAACCAAAATCAATACCTTTTATAGTTGTTTCATATAAATCATCGTAACCAAAATAGGATACTCCTACTTTTTCCAATGCTTCTTTTGTATCATCATAGCCTTTTTGTCCAAAATCATATGTATGGTTATTTGATAAGGAAACAACGTCAATCCCGGCTTCTATCAACACTTGAGCATACTTGGGATCTCCCTTAAACCAATAATTATTGCCATAATCATATTTTTCCGCTTTTGCATCTTCCAATGTAAAAGCATTTTCAAGGTTTGCAATTGTTATATCGGAATCCTCGAATATGTAAGCTACTTTGGAAAAGAAATAGCTGTAATCCTCATTATTTTTTTCAAAAACTTCATCCATTGAATTCTTGTGAGCAAATCTGTAATCCCTTCCTAGGGCAGTATCTCCAATAGCACTGATTTTTATTGTTACTTCTACAGGTTTTTCTTCCTCTATCTCCGGCTCATCTTCTATTTCAACAATGGAGTCATCAGGTATTCCCCAAAACCCTTTGATATTATTACTAATACCTGAATAAACAAACTTCCCCAAAATTATAATAAATGCCAGTATCAATATAAATCTTATTCTTCTTGCTTTTGCAGATTTGTTCTTATATCTTTTATTCATTAAGCTCCCCTTCCTATAAGCTACTATTCGTCATGTTTATACAACATAATATCATATTGCAGCCTTTCCTTCAAACTAGATACCCTTCCTTCTTTTCAGCCATTCCTTGATTTCTCTGACCAAGGTATCCACATCTTCAATTCTCATAATATATATTGCAGCCAAATATACTAAACCGCCTATCCCCATTGAAGCAAGCAATGCAATTTTATAATCCAGGTTGATAATTAAAATATTATATACGTATTTGGCAATAAAACCCATGATTAAGGAAGCAAATAAAATTTTTGACAAAGAAATACTGATTTCTTTTATTCCAAAGGAACCTATCTTCTTCTTTAAACTGATAAATAAAAGCACGGTGCAAAATATTGCGGAAATACTTGTGGCCAGTGCAAGGCCGCCAATACCTAAAAATCGTGATAGTATTATATTAAGAACAATGTTCATAACCATTGCAATAAAAGCGTTTATCATGGGTGTTCTGGTATCCTGCAAGGAGTAAAACCCTCTTGATAATACCTCTCTTAAACCAAAGCCCACCATGCCGACAGAATAAAAAAACAAAGCATAAGAGGTCAAGTCTATTGCCTTAGCATCAAAGGCACCTCTGCCAAATAGTAAGGCTACTATAGGCTCCGCAAAAATCATTGATATTATAGTTGCCGGTACAACCAGTAAATTGCTGATGGTCACTGACTCTCTGAGAGAACCTTTTACTTTTTCTATATCGTTTTCCGCCGCCATTTTCGATATCTTTGGATACATAACGGTAGCAATTGATGCGACAAAAATACCTTGCACAAATCCGTTAAGTTTATTTGCATAGTAAAGGGCGGAAATACCGCCCACCACAATGCGGGATGCCAGAGTTCTATCAACCAGCCAGTTAATTTGATTCGCAGAATTACCGATGATTACGGGCAAAGCTTGTTTGCACATTTTTCTTATATGAAAATCCTTTAAGTCAAAGATAAGGCTATATTTATATCCCTTTTTATATAGTGATGGAATCAGGAAAACTACTTGAGACGCAGCTGCCAAGACACTTCCTATAGCTAAAATCATGACTATTGACTTGGAGCTTAATATTATTGATATAATTATTATAAAGTTTGAAACAAATCCCAAAACTGTAGGAAGGATAAAGCTATCCTTTAGTTGCAAGTAGCTTCGATAGATATATCCTATAGCTGTAAAGTATATGGCCAACACGCTTACTTGTGTAAAGGCCATTGCAAGTTTAAGGGTATCACCGCTAAATCCCGATGCAAATAAAAGTACAATAGGTTTTGTAAATATTAATACCAAAGCAATAATGATTGTAGATATTGCGATAAAAACGTTAGTCACATTATTAGTAAAATCTATTGCAGGGCCTGCACCTTTTTTTCTTAAGACATCGCTGTAAATAGGAATATAGCATGTAGAAAGACCGGCTCCAACAAAGCCGAATAAAACTGCCGGAATCGTTTGAGAAATCAAATATGCATCACTCACATTTGTTGCACCAAAAAAATATGATAGTGTAAGTTCCCTTGCCAATCCTATGAATTTTGCAACTATTGTAAGTATCATCAATATAAATACGGTTTTTTTCATTGTTCTCCTCATTCTCCTAAATCCTATACAAACTTAGAATACTGTTAACATTATACCCTATTTTCTAAATTTTTGTATCATATATTGATATCGGTATGCATTATACAGCGGCTGTGAGACATAAAAGCATATATCATTTGATTCGATTATCGTAGAGGCAATCTGTGATTGCCCGGTATAGGATTTTTTTATTGGAGCACATTATCGAGAGTTACATAGTAGGCTTAGCACACAGGATATGATTTTGACAGGTCTAACACTTGCCTTTGGAAAAGTCCTAACGGTTTCAAAGGGTCCTCCTTGCCCCGAGAAACCTAAGCCGACGTCCTGTCGGCTTTACGGACTTTTTAACAAAGGCTTCGCTGAGACCTGTAACCAAAATACATAAAGTGTACTGTGCCTATCTATGCAACTCTCTCAAAATCAATTCTATACACGCATTAATGCT
>JALNWH010000185.1 GCA_023230985.1 Bacillota bacterium | reverse complement strand
GTTTATGAAGGAGGTAGGAGCCGGTGAATGTCCAAAAGCCTAATAACACCCATGAAAGGGTTCGAGATTTCCAGAATAGACTATACCTTACAGCCAAAACAAACAAGAAACGAAGATTTCACGCCATGTATGATAAAATATACCGCAAGGATATTTTAGAAGAAGCATGGAAGAGAGTGAAAACGAATGGTGGTGCAGGCGGAATTGATAATGTAAGCGTAGCCGATGTAATAGAATATGGAGAAGAGTAGAGATTCCATCAAAACCAGGGGGTAGTCGTTAACCTGGGATAAGTCTGGAAGAAACCTGCTTACTGACCAGATGGTGGACGGCATAAAGGTGGCATGAATTTAATATAGGCGTATGTACGGAACGTGGGAACCCACTGACTGATGTTAAGGGAGTATATCAAGCGGAAGAACCGTAAGATAAGAGTA
Organism: Bacillota bacterium; assembly: GCA_023230985.1. Taxonomy (GTDB): domain Bacteria; phylum Bacillota; class Clostridia; order Lutisporales; family Lutisporaceae; genus JAAYKT01. Next base: position 3,044 of record JALNWH010000185.1, on the reverse strand, counting down.
CCAATTGTTGAACTTCACATTATTTGATGCGCAAATCTCCAACTTATTTAATGCTTGTTTTACTGATATTCTTCACTTTAGTCAATGGAATTGATGGCGCATCTTCATGATAATTAATGTCTTTTTTAAGGATATATAAAATCCATGGCATCTTTATGGACCACCATGGATTTATTTTATCCTAATTCTGCTTCATTTACAGCTAGCATTACAATATCTGCGTCAATTATATTGACATTCTTACTGTTGGCAATCATTAGACTTGAATTGCATATTTTATTTATCAGTCTTGGTATACCATTTGAAGCATTCGTTATGGCTTCCAATGCATTGGGATTAAATACTTCCATTGTGCACTTTGCTCCATTAAGTTTTCCTTTTATATATTCACATGCTTCTTCTTTTGCAAGGCTTTCAAGGTTATAGTTCATAGTAATTCGCTGTCTTAGTGGTTCATTTGCCACAAGTCTTAACGTATTATTGAGTTGTGGCAATCCCACTAAAAGGACTACTGCACGGTCTTTTGAGTCCATATCAAAGTTAAACAACATCTTAAGATCATTCAATATACCGTTGCTTACATAGTTGGCTTCATCAATAATGATGACCGGGGTGATGCGTTTTTCAATATAATATCTGTTTATTTCCCCTTGTATATTTTTAAAATTATCTGTCTTTTTATGCATTGGTTCAAGACTAAATTCTGATGCCAGATGTTTATAGAATTCGCTTACAGTAAGGGTGGAAAGCGAGGTGTAGATTACCTTATAAAGGGAGGGGTTAAGTCCTTTTACCCAATTTCTTACGGCCGTGGTTTTACCACGACCCGGGCCACTTGTAATTAATCCGAATCCTTTATTACTTAAAAGATAATTCAGTCGATAGATTATTTCTTTGTATTCTGATGTTTCGATTATAACATCATGATTATTTTTGATAAAGGGGTTGAAGTCGAGGCCATACCTACTTATATAATCATCCATCTTAGTCGTCGCCTCCTGTCAACTTTACCTTTTCTCGCTTAATTAGTGAGTTTTCTTTTTTATTTAAAATTTTAATTGCTGTAAGTTCTCCCGTATGCTTATCTACAACATAAATTTTACTAAGGTCGGGCGAATATCTCAGCATAATCTTTTGCCTGGAATAACGATAATCTACTTCATACTCTGTTCCTTCTATCATGATTACATTATCAGCGGATACGCGTCTTTCGTATTCAAGAAGAAAAGAGGATTCTAGTTGTTCTGTCGTGAGTCTTTTGATTAGATGGGATTCCTGGAAGAATCTATCCTGAGGACAAAGGTTGACTAGGGAGTGGTGAATGGTTTGATTATATTCATTAACATATTTATATAGGGTTTCGCGTAGTTCATTTAACGTTGAGTAATCATTCATATTCAATTGTGACATCCAATGATCCTTCATGGATTTAAACCACCGTTCTATTTTTGCTTTACTGGTTGGTGTGTAAGGCGCACAGTAACAAATGGTTGATCCTATTCTTGCGGCAAGAAGTTCCATCTGCTTGTTTTTATAGGAAGAACCATTATCGAAATTCAAAACCTTTGGTCTACCAAATCTTGTGACTGCTGTTTTAATAACAGACATAAGATTAATAAAGTTATCATTAAAGAAAATATCGATGCCAATAATATATCTTGATGCGTCATCTATTAGAGCAATAATATAAGTACGTTTTTTCTTACTGTCTTCTTTCAAATAAGGTCCCACACTTGTGTCCCCGCACCACACCTCGTTAATATGGGACCTTTCATATCGCCTCATATCCTTGTTGTTTGTGTATTTATTCTCTAATTTCACCTGATTTACAAATCGGTTCACTGAAGAAAGGGATACATCGCCTTTATTGATTGTGCCATTATCTAATAATTTTTGATGTATGAGAGTTGCGGGAATTCTTGGATATTCCTTTTTTAGAAATCGTATTTGTTCCGTGATGTCTTCGTCTAGTTTTCTAGATTTTCCGGTATCACACCGTCTTTGTGGTATAAGGGCATCAAATCCCCCATGTTGATAGGTGTAATACCATCGTTCTAGGGTTGAAGCGGAAACAATTGTATCTTCTCCCCGCGGGTTCGTATAGGTCCTTTTGGCTGCATCAAAAAAGAACTCCTTGATGCTTTTACCTTCTTCAAGGGTGCCGCTAACAACAGGGGCTATGATTCCATATCGGAAAAGAGCTATCTTTTGTCTTGTTTCATCATTCATATTAATAAATCCTCCTAAATATTTAATATAGTAATAGTTTAAAACAAGAAAAAAGAAAGTTTAAACTAGGTTATGTGGGTTTAACAAAATAAAATATTTGGAGTGCATTTAATCTGCATAAGCTGTTTTTTGAAGGTACAAAGGCATTTTTCCGATAAGGTGCGGATATCATTTTTTATGGAAAAAACAAAGGCGGCGATACGCTCCTTCCAATGTCTAAGGTACTGACCTATGATATACCTGATATTGCTTTCATCAATGTATTCATTTGTAACCATTATGATTTCAAAAGGAGTTTTAGCTATATATGCTTTAATAATGGAGATATGGTCAGTTAATAGCATCTGGGAATAAGGAACAATTAATTTGGGAAATATGGCATGGGTTCTACCACAATGTTTACATTTTAAACGCAGGATACAAATTCTAAGAATACCATCAGGGGTTTTGATGGAGCGTCTATATGTGCCATGCCTTATCAAACTGCCGGTTAATCCACAGGAACAAGATAATTGGTGAAAATTGATTGTTCCCAAAAATTCGTTATATGATATTTGAGAAAAGGTATTGATTTTATCTGATGTAATTGTTATCATAAATATGCGTTGTACACCTTATGGTGTATTGCAGATAGGAGCTGAATTGTTGAGGAGGAGGCTCCTATCTTTTCCTTTCTATAAATTTTATTTATAAAATCATAACATAAAAAGAGTGACCTTCAAATAGTTTGGCTAGAACCTTGTCAAAAGGCTGATGGTTGTCCTTTATTTATTTTGAATAAATTATTGAATATGGGCAGCACATAAAAGGCTGTT
>JALNWH010000184.1 GCA_023230985.1 Bacillota bacterium | reverse complement strand
TTGCGCCAAAACTCACTTCGTTCAAACAGTTGACGCAACTATTCCTCCACTGCGCTAACAGATTCTAAGCCTTTCCACAACGCAATCTTAATCAAATATTAATAATCTACAATAAAAAATATACATATAGTGCCTGAATTGTAACATACAGGTGTTTTTATAGAAATATTATTTCTTGATACTAAGTATTAACCTATCAGAAATAATAATATAAAACTTATCAAAACTTATAGAATTAATATCAGCTCCGCATTCTATTATATGTACTAAACTGTTTCCATCACAACTTAACAGCTTGGTTCCGCCGGATTTGATATAGCTTTTAGCCTCAGCCAAAGTTAGATCCGTTGATGCTGCAATAAACTCTCCTATTTCTACGCTTCCCGACAACACCGCTATATCTTGGGTTTCAGATTTCTTTACAAGCTCCTTTATATATTCAATATATGCCAAATCGCTTTTATCTTTATCATATATCCTTGTCACAATAATCTTTGCCAGTATCTCTTTAATTGCCTGTAAATCCAATTCTCCTTTTTCTATGAATTTTTCAATATCTTTCATTCTGTTAGGAGATATTTCCGTAAGCAGTCTAAACCAGATATAAACACTTTCTTTATCCAATTTTGATATCTTCTTAAAAATGTCAATGGGTTTGGTATCTATAGAAAAAAGGTTTTCTTCAGGCATGGGAATCGTTGTCATTACAAGTTCCGATATTAAACCTTCAACATTCATCATATGTCTGCACATATGAAAATTACTTATTTGATTATCTTTGCCAATTTCAATATCAGGGTTTATTTCAATAGAATCTATTCCTGTAATAAAAGGATAAATTAATTTAGCAAAAGTAAAATCCTCACCTTTGTCCAATTTTTCCTTAAATTTATCTTTCATTAATATATTCATAACACTGACTTTTTTCATAAGTTCTATTAATTTGGGAAGTTTCATATCATTCAACCAAGTGCTGTTATATACTGTATTTACTTTTGCAAAGTCTAAAAAATTGTCTAATTGCTTTCTTAAATGCTTTAGGTTTCTTTCTATGCTTTTACGACTTAGTTCTTTAGCGTTCCAGACAATAAAAGGATCTCCTATCATTGCTGTAAAATCACCTATCAGAATCGTTACCTTATGTCCCATCCTTTGTAATTTACCGGAAAGCACAAGAGGTGGTATATCCCCTATTTGCATATCCATGGATGAAGGATCTATACCATATTTTATACTAAAGAACTCATTATTCGCCTTTGCATCTATAAACTTTTTCCGTATCTCCTCTTCAGGATAGAATTCTTTACACGAAAGCTTCAATATTTCAACTTGTTCTTCAGCTTTTAGATAGCTTAAATCTTTCTTAAAGTCAGTACCTTCCTGTTCCAAATTTTCCATAAAGCTTATTGCATCTACCATTTTTAAACCTCCATTTTAAATGCTTACTTTTTATCGGGAAAATCAGAATAAGACTCGTTTAAATCAATGCTCTCTATTATCTCCATTGCCTCTTTATAATCTTTAGACATTACAAAAATATCAACTCCAAAAACCGTTCCCATAATTATTTTTAAGTACCCTTTATTACCTTTATATCTTTTTATGATATTAATATTATATTGTCCTAATAATCCCTCAATAATATTTGCTTCAACCTCATTGTAAGCCTGTAAAAGGAAAACGTAATCAGTCTCATTTTTTTTGTTATTCATAAATAACCTCCTATTAGTTTAATAATAGTATTTATCAAACATCAAAACAACTATCACCAATATATTCTCTTAATATAGAATTATTGGGAACGCACTTACAATCAAAAGGAAGTAAATAATTGAAAAATTTTAAAAGTCTCTTTGCTTCAATATATTCTATTACATCTCCATTGATGTTTTTTAACAATGAAACTGCTATGGGTTTTAACACGCAAAGCTCATAAGCCAAAGATGAATTAAATACTATATCCGCTTGTTCCTGAAAAGGATAAATGTATTTATCCTCCCCCCGCCTTACCATATCCCACATCCTAATAGTAGCTAAAGCATCGGCAGACCTAAATTTATAATCTCTGACTATTCTTCTAATAAGTCTTAAGTCTGAAGTAGGTACCCTATTATGGTTATCTATATTTAAATGAGTAAGAGCAGATACATAAATCTTGTATTTTGTTTTAGACTTTATATCCTTTGTGAGCAGATAATTCAAACCATGAATACCTTCCACGATTATAATATGCTCATCAGAGAGTTTTAACCTGTTATCCTTCCATTCTCTTTTACCTGTATGAAAATTATAATGAGGTATTTCAACTTCTTTGCCATCCAATAAACCGTTTAATACTTTTCCAAAGGTGTCCGTATCAATTGCATCAAGTGTTTCAAAGTCATATTCACCTTCAGGAGTCTTAGGTGTGTCTTTCCTGTCTTTAAAAAAATCGTCAATAGATATTGCGGCTGTTTTCATGCCATTAACCCTTAGCTGTATAGAAAGTCTTTGGGCAAAAGTAGTCTTTCCTGAGGAAGAGGGGCCGGAAATAAGGACAAGTTTTTTTCTATCCTTTGAGTGGCTGATCCTATCGGCTATTTCAGCGATCTTCTTTTCATGGAGAGCCTCTGTAATCCATACCAACTCTTTGATTTTTCCATTTGAAATATAATCATTTAAATGTCCGATATTTTCTATCTCCAATATCCTTCCCCATTCTTCAAATTCCCTAAAAACATTAAAAATCTGTGGCTGTGGTACAAAATTTGGAATGATATCAGGATTTCTTCTTTCGGGAAATCTTAGTATTAAACCGGGAGGATAATACTTCAGTTCAAACTTTTTCAAGTAACCTGTTGAAGGAACCAGATAACCATAAAAATAATCATAATAGCCCATACAACTATATACATTTATATAATCTTTTTGTCTATATTTTAATAATCCGATTTTGTCGTATTGGTTTCTTTCTTCAAAGATTTCAGCAGCTTCAGTCTTTGGATATCTTCTTTTTGTAAAGGGTATATCCTCTTCCACAATCTCTCTCATTTTATCTTCTATATCTTGAACAAGGTATTCGTCTAATGGCTGTTCACTGTGAATTTCGCAATAAAGCCCTTTGCTCAAAGAATGTTCAATAGTAATCCTAGACCCTTTCATAACCTCCTTAGCCGCAATAATTAGCAAAAAAGCCAAGCTGCGGGAATAAAACCTGTTGCCATATGCAGAAGTAATATCTATAAATTCAAGTTGTGTATTATTTTCTAATGACATGTCAAGCTCTTTAAGATCATTATTGATTATTGCACCCAAAATATCATATTTATACGAATTCTGAAAATCCCCGGCAATGTCAATTAGTTTTGCACCCTTCTTATATAAAGAAGTATATTTGCTATCAATTCTGACTTCTATCATATCCAACATATTAAAACCCCCAAGTAACTCTTATATATAATATATAACATTTTATCACATTTTGAAATATAAGTATTGCTAAACCCCTTAAAGATGTAAATTAGTTGT
>JALNWH010000183.1 GCA_023230985.1 Bacillota bacterium | reverse complement strand
CATACAGCCGACCCCGGTGAACACCTCGCAATCAGACCTTGCCCATGGCTCAATATGCTCAGAAGTCTCAGGCTTTTGGCTTCTGGCTTCGACCAAATCCTGCGATGTAAAAACTAACCCTTCCGCCCGGGCGATCTCAACCAACTCATTTATTGCAGTATCGAGAGCCTTTACGGCCTTTTTGTCCAAAGCCTTAAGCTTCTCCTGCAACGAACCGTCCTCCTCCACCTTCTCAAAGAAGGCCTTTACATTTTCTACTGACATGACAAACCTCCTTATAAAATGTTCCCTAACACACATTAAAACAGACCTAGCGTCACTTTCAGCATAGTTACTTTAGTACAGCCTAATATTCTTTCAAGTTGCATATACTTGTTTTATGAATAGCACTAAACTGCTGGGCAGTGGTTAAACAACATTGTGCCGATGCTCTTTAAGTAAACCTCTATGGCAGCAACTGATGTTATTTTGATGTCCGCGCCATAAACAAATGATATATCTGCATTCCTTATCAATTCTGCTACATATTCGCTTATGATGATGCCACCCTTAAGCAACTCTTCATCTAGACATACTATATAATTCCATTTTTCTTCCTCATTCATCTTAATCATTACCTTCTTATGATCAAGCCATTTCGATTAACGGGGCGCAAAACCCGCGCCCCGTTAATCGGACGAGCGAGCGCGCGAGCGATGTCCGCTCATCACTTAATAATAAACTAGGCTGTTTCGATTATTCGCACTATATCCAACTTCCACCAATATGAATAATAGGAAGTTTAGATTCCACATAGGGATTGCCTCATGGGGATTTGGTGAAGTTAGTTTCAATGCTTATGGACTATTCGGCTCTAACACAGTTGATAAAAAAACAGATAATTCATTGATCTGTTCATTATTCATCTTGAATAGATGTTCTACGATTATTTCTGAGATAGATTCGGGGGTTTTGCGTACTTGTCTTAATTCATTTTGCAGATCTTCAAAAAGCATTTTCCCATTTTTTATCTTTTCCTGATCAGTATAAATGCCATTTTTTACATTTGAAAGATATTTATTTATAATTTCAGATAGAGATTTATTTTGAAAAACATAATCATTAAGTTCTTGTAATAATACTAGATCAATATTAACGGTTAGTCTTTCAAGTAAATACTTCTCAAGGCTTTTTATCGGTAAATAATTTGGCTTGTTAGCAAAGCCCATATTATTACTTTTTAGGAACCCATTAACATGGCTTTCTATGTCCCTATCCAGTATTATTATTATTTTGGTTGTCCTTAATACCAAATTTGAGCGAATTGTATCATATGCAAACCTTAAAACTTCGGTCCATCCACCAACGGGTATAACCAAAACTCTTTTATTACCAAGTAAACGCTTTTCGCGGAGAATTCTTTCTATTATGGATTTAGCTAGGTCATCTTCCACCATAATAACAAAATCGTGTCCATAATTTGACGATTCTAAATTTCTTGTGGCATACACAGGATAACATGGATTGATTTCTTTCAAGGAACCGTCTGCATATTTCTGTAAGTAAAAAATATTTTGAGGGCTAATGCTTCTAATCAATTCTATTGAATGCGTTGAAAATAATATGGATAGATTATCTTTTTTTGAGAGTTCCTGAAGAAAGTATATTAACCGTCTCAATGCAGATGAATGTAAAGCAAGCTCAATTTCATCTAATAACATTAATGCGGGAGTATCCATATATCTTTCTTTAAGTATTTTCATTTCAAGTGAATGGAGAATACTAATTAAAAGGTTTTCTCCGGTAGACATCTCAAGCTGATTAACCAGTTTGCTATTTGATTTATAGTAATATGGTTGTTTTAATAAATTTTTTTGCTTTTGAATTTCAGGTTTCATAACAAACATTTTGCTATAATAGGACTTGTCATCGTGAAGAATTGAACCTAAATTTTCTGTAATAAAGGTTGATGCAGGAAGTAAGTCTGTTTCTTTTATTGAGGACAAAAGCCTAAGACGTGAAAATTCGACATCTTTAAATCTATTACCATATATTAAACTACCTTCATAAAAACCTACAATACCCAAGTTACCTTCTGCATTAAGCCACCTCCCGTTAGATGAACCGAGTATTCGTTGCTTACTATTATATTCAAATTCAATCTTGGCATCTTTTACAGGAATTCCAAAATATGAATACGGCACTGCCTCATAAAAGGTTCTCGATGCACAAGAGATGACTGTACTTTTTCCACAAGCATTTTCACCTGTTAAAGCATATAACCCCTGTCCAAGAGGTATCTTGAATTCGAAATTACTAATAGCTTTTATGTTGGTAATCTTCATTTTAATATACATTTCAATTCTCCTCAAAGTAATTTACATCATTATCCAAAACGCTTCTTGAGCAAGTTCCCATTATTGCTATAATTACTGCTTGCACAAACTGCGTGTTAGTCGAGTAAACCCAGGGAATTTCACCCTGAGCTTCTCACAGAACCGAACGTGAAAGTCTCCTTTCATTCGGCTCTTGTTATCCAACCGACGGGCGAAGCCCCATCTGCCAGTGGTAAAATAGATTTGGTTGCTCCTTACAAATACGACTGAGAAATTTATGAGACTTCAAATGCTTTCTGCCTGTCGATTTGTATTTGTACCTGATACACTGGATCAGCGTGAGATTTACATAGTTGAGGACATTTCTTGCCTCGCCTGCACTGTATTTGTAAAAGTAGTTCATCCAACCTCTAAGAACAGGGTTCATGCGCTCAGCCAATTCTTCGAGTGAAGCAGTTTTGTGGTTTCTTCGTATCTCTCTGATACTGTCTCGTAGATGCTGGCTTGCGCCTTTGCTGACTGCCGGAGTAAAGCCATTGAAAAAGTTCCCATGTTTGCTCTTCACAATACGCCTCCGAAAGGTGTATCCAAGGAAGTCAAAGGATTCACATTCATGGTGCTCTGGATTCACATCACTTCTGCAATACACAATTTTCGTTTTATCAGGATGTAATTCCAACCTGCATTCTGCCATGCGTTTATTGAGCTGAACCAGCAGCGCCTTTGCTTCTTCCTCTGTCCGGCAATGAATTACAGCATCGTCTGCATATCTTTCCCAAGGATTTTGTGGATGCTTTCGTTTCATCCACCAATCAAATGCATAATGCATAAACAGATTTGCTAGTACCGGACTGATTACTCCTCCTTATGCAAAGAAAGTTAATATGCAAAGTAAACAGTAAAAAGCCAGTCATTAGAAGGTGCAAACCCAAATTTACTTTGCATAACAATGTGACTTATAATCAAATAAAACCGGCAAGATATATTGAAATATCTTTTCTCAGCACTAAATGGACTGCTTTTATCGTGTTTCTAAGTGTAATACCGACTATCTATCGTTATTATTATGCAAAGTAAATCTGTTGATATTGTAGATTTTCCAAGGCTTTGCGAAGTTTACTTTGCATATTCATTAACTTTGCATAAGGGGGCATATGCAAAGCTTTGCATATGCCCCCTTGGGGCGTACCGGCATTCCGTTCTTGAACGGTTCCGTCCGGCATAGCAATT
>JALNWH010000182.1 GCA_023230985.1 Bacillota bacterium | reverse complement strand
GACCAGGAGGTCGCAGGTTCAAATCCTGTCTTCCCGACCATGATTTTCGCGGGTGTAGTTTAACGGTAGAACCACAGCCTTCCAAGCTGTTGACGAGGGTTCGATTCCCTTCACCCGCTCCATTTTTTAAAAAAATATCGAAACCGTCTAGAACATCTAGTTTTAGGGTTTCTTTTTTTATTTTCAGGTATAAATTAGTAAAACAGCAAATAAAACATAAAAAAACATATAAAACATAAAAAAACATATTGACAATCACTTTCTATCTAATTATAATAGAAATAAAAAGTGATTCAAATCTTGTTAAATTATCTTTAAAACAAAATATATATGAAAGGAGTCAAGAGAATCATGAAAAGTAAAATTATTTTAGAAGTAGATAAAAAGGAAGAGATGGAAGCAATATTAGAACACTTTGGTTTAACTATTGAAAATATAACAAATGTTTTCTACAGAAGAATACTAAATGAACAAAGCATAGCTTTTTTGTTCGCAAATCATCCGGAGAGTTTGATCCAAACTGCAAAAACACAGCATAATGAAAAAATAAACAATATTGATAATAAAAATGAAAAAATTCCAAAAGTCACAAAAACTATCGCAATATTGCTACTGAAAAATTCAGGTTTAGATATCAATAAACACGACTATATTACTTTTTCATCCAAAAATAAAACAACTAATGTGTATTGGTCAAATCCAGATTTTGATTATTTACAACATAATTGGAAATTAATTTTAAATGACAATATAAACAGAAAATTTCATTTTTTCAATATTCCCAAAAATACTATCGATCACAATATCTTGATCCCAAGAAATGATAATTTAACAAAAATAGACTTGCAAATTTACTACGACGACCCAACATTTACTGATAGTAGAAGTGGTTATAGTTTTGTGCAATTTCTAATAAAAACAATGAGTTATTAAATGTTTATAAAAAACTAGAAAGAACGTTATTTTTGGAGAATAATAAGAGGATAGTAATGAAGAAAAATGAAAAAATTGTAATTGATTATGAATCTGAAACTAAAGGAATGCGTAAAGAAGAAAGGATTAGCTATTTGTCATCTTTATTTAAGGAAAGCACAAGCGAATTATATCTTTCTTTTGGTTCTTATTATCAAAGTAAAAAAAACAAAAGTAATGAATTTATTAAGGAACCTATTATATGGAAAATTTTGAATTTCAATACTTTTCAAACCGATAACTACATATTTCTACTTTCGAAATACTTATTAGACAGTCATCATTTTAGTTTTGAAAGCAATGAATATAAAACGAGCGATGTTAGAAAATTTGTCAACGATCATTTTTATAATAATGCGTTTAATAAGGGTGAGAAAAAAAGAATCAATTTAACTAACATTGATGACTATTCAGACTATGTATTTTTACTATCAAAAGAAGATTATGAAACGCCTCAATATTTTATTAACGATGATAGCCGCAAAGCAAGTTGTACCGACTTTGCTTTATATAATAGAGGATATCAAAGCTCTGTAGCCAAAGCAGGCGTATATTGGACAAGAAGTAAAGGTAAAAAAAACTTGAGAAGCGTAACTATCATTGAGCAGTATGGTCGTATCACGAGCTGGACAAGTTATCATGTTTGCCCAGGATGGCACGGTGGATTTTGTTCAATGCCGTATGAAACGATAAGACCAGCAATCAGGATAAAAATATGATGTCATTTATAATTATATTCAACGAAAATGGTCGAGAAAATGGCTGATATTATTGTAATTTTTGACGAAAGAAGTTTAGCATTGAGTAAGAAAGACTATGATGCAATTTCACAATACGATTGGAAACAATCTAATAGTGGTATTGTCTTTTTAACAGAAGATGATACATTTACACAGACAACGAATGGCATATCTATTTTTGCGGTTAAATTCAAAAAACTAATACTAGCAGGTGATGTTTGCTTTGAGATTTCGCAAATAGCACACAAAATTGATCTTTCATCTACGATAGAAGATGATCTAGACAGCATTAAATATGAAGTGTACGTCGCCATTAAACAACTTTTTCAAGTTATGAATCAAGCATTGCTCACTGATAATAGCCAAAGCAACAATTTTTTTATCAATAAGTACTATGTAAGAGATATTAAGAATAAAACATTTGATTTGATAAATTATCATAACAGAATAAACATTTCTAATTTTGTCGATGAATTATCGTATAAATTTGCAATTTACAATCAATAAAAAAGGAGAATAAAGTTTGATGATAGTGAAATCATTAAATTTTTGGGATAAACAATGATAGAATTCGAAAAAATTTTAATTGGATTTGAGATCTTTAGCATAAACAGAAACTATTTAAATTCGGGCAAAGCTAGAGCTTATACGCTTGCAATTAGATATTTGTGTGATTTTTTAAATATTAGAAGTTTTACACCTTAGAATTTAACTTTAATCAAGGAGACAAGTCGAGTTTTAAATGATGAAAACAGTAGAACATATCACACTTTTCTACACTTTTTAAGAAATAGAAAACAATCATCACATCTCATAAATGGATTTGTCAGAGCTGCAGCAAAAGATTTTCTCATTTACATGAGGAAATATCATGAAGATTAGAATGTGTAATAACAGTAAGAACATACTGTATCCTTTTAAACCACTTGTTTCATCTAAGGGAATTATCTCACAATAAAAAAAGATGTAAGCAACAAAAGACCTTATAAAGATCATGTCGCTTACATCTTTTTTCTTACATATTTGAAAAGGAGTGTTTAACGTCTAAACCAGTATCCACGTGACCGCCCACCACCACCAAAGATTTTGAAGCCACTGGAACCAAATAGTGCAGGTATTAAGAAAGAAGAGGATCCTAAGACACCAAAGACGATGAGGACAATCCAAACCCAAGTTGGAAAGTTTGAAAAACCGGTTGAACGTTCAGAAGGTAATAGACCAAAATATTCATATTGTTGGTCTAAATACTCAGATAAGAAAGAAACATAGTTATAAGAAACGTAATCATAAACATTTAAATAAATAAATTCAAGGAAGGCAAAATACAACGACATTAACCTTAGATCATAGTCACTTTCACTCAAATCTGGATGATTGAAGTATAAGTCAATTAACTCAGATGCATGAAACGCAGACAAATATCCAGATAGCTTTTCGCCAATTTCAATAACGATATCGGTAAAGACTGCGTCTTCACCGCTTTTATTAAAGAAAAGAACAATAAACAACCCCATATTGTTTTTACCAATGCCCCAGGCATTAAAAATATCGGTTGTATTAATGTCACCAACTTCACCAGCATAAGTTAAGACAACAACTTGCGCCCCATCAATATTATCATCGATATAATCTTGTTCAGAAGAATCGTCATAAAGTTCATCACTATAATTCACAATGGTCCATTTGGTCGCATTTAAAAGTACTTGCGCATGATCATTCACGTAAAATTCATCTGTTTGTTTGATGAGATCATCTTTTTGGCATCCTAAAAGAAGGAAGCCAATAAGAAAGACGAAAAGAAGACCAAGGAGTCTTTTATAAGTGATGGCTTTCATGATTAATTAAAGGTT
>JALNWH010000181.1 GCA_023230985.1 Bacillota bacterium | reverse complement strand
AAAAGAATGAAATAACAACACCTATAATAAAAGCTAAAATGCCAAGGTTTGTTATACCAGGAAGTATAGCATCTCCTTCTTTACTTGCATATACCATGAATCGTAAATATAACGAAGCAATACCCTTATACAGGCAAGAACAACAATTCAAAAACTTTGGAATTGAAATAACAAGGCAAAACCTAGCCAATTGGACTATAAAAGGTTCAAAATGGCTTGAGATAATATATGATAACTTACATACTAAAATATTAAAAGAAAACTTTCTTCACGCTGATGAATTATGTGAAGCTTCACATAATTCATCTTATGTAGAGCTATATATTATGTAGAGTCGCAAGCGGTTATGCCGCAATATATTTGGTTTTTGGCACAACCGCTTAACATAATTATTTTAGATGTTTTTCCTGAGCCAGGCTACTAAAGCTTCTTTTTCACTTTCGCTGTATTCTTCAACCGTTTCCGTAATCAGATTACCCGCTTGTTCAATGTATTTTCTTTTCAGTTCAGGGTTGCATCTGGCATAGATTTCTGTTGTAGTAACAGATGAATGGCCAAGAAAATCTCTAATATATATTAGATTTACCCCATTTTCAAGCAGATGCATTGCTTTGGAGTGCCTCAGAATATGAGGATGAAGCTTAGATGGATATAATTCCGGCATTTTTCTGCGAGCCACACGTCCATATTTATCAAGTACATAGGATACTCCTGATCTTGACAAGGGCTTGCCATATCTGTTTGCAAATATTGGATGCGCCATATCACATATGTTAGCAGACTTAAGATAAGCTTTTACAATAGCTGCAGCGTTAGCACTTATTGGTATTATTCTTGCCTTATTTCCCTTCCCAGTAAGGGTGACCGTATTAGGACTTCGGAAGGCAATGTCACCCAATCTCAAATCAATAAGTTCTTGAACCCTGCAGCCGGATTCATACATTAATACGATCATTGCAAGATCACGGAGACCTAGCGTAGAATGACTATCCGGCATTTTGAGGAGATATTCAACAGCATCTTTGTTTAGATATTCAACCGGTTTTTGTGAAGTCTTCTTAATACGAATTTTTAAAATGTCCTGACACAGAGAATTTTCTTCAGGGCTTTCGCGCGCCACATAGCCACAAAATGCTTTTAAGGCCGCTAACCGCTGATTTCTCGTACTAATACTGCAGCCCCTAGAGCTTTCCAGCCAATCCAGAAAACCACTGATATTATCTGCATTCAGCGTATCCATTTTTAGTTTACTGATCTTACAGATACCGCTTTCTTTGAGGTATTTAAAAAATAGAATGAATGCATCCCGATACGACTTAACAGTATTGATTGACAAACCAGCCTCATTGCCAAGGTATTTTGTAAAGAAGTGGGTTACATAATAAGATAATTCCTTCCTATGCATAATCACACCTCCGGAAAGATCTTTTCAGCATCACTATGACTGAATTGGAGAATGTTAATGAAATACTGCTTTGTCATACGGAGATACTTTTCTGTAGATTCAATACCCTTGTGGCCAAGATAAGCACTTAAAATTGGAAGTGAACAGTAAGGATCTATTCCTTTATGAATCATTTGCTCCAAAGCATGGACACTGAAAGTGTGCCTTAGATCATGAACGCGCGGGTATTTTCCATTACTTAACTGGGATATGCCAGCTTTCTCCTCCAGCCTCCTAAACTGATTCCGAATTGTTGTTGGGGAGTATCTTTCGTGGCGAAGCGCAGGGAAAAAGTATGGGTTCCCGGTTCTCTCGACCTTTGAATCATATATCGCTAAATATTGTCGGAGTGATTCAGATATGGGAACCAGACGGGATACGTTATTTTTGCCATTCATAACGGCAAGGACCCCATTATCTAAATCCACGTGTTCAGATTTAAGGGAAAGTGCTTCGCTTACCCTTAATCCACATCCATATAACATACGAATGACTGCAGGATAGATATAAGGGGTATTAACAAACTTATTTTTATTTGGTCCGATTGCATCGGCTTCTCGAAGAATCCGATAGATTTCATCTTTGGTAAAGATATACGGAACAAAGTCTTCGGTAGTTTTTACCAATTCCTTTGGATAAACATAAGCCGGAATACCCCTTAGCCTTAAGAAAAGTGCAAACTGTCTTATATGAGATTGCCTTGCATGAAGATTCCGGGCACTTTCATTACCCCTTTTTGAGGCATAGGCATTAACCAGTTCCGGCTGTAAAGCCATTATAGGGTCTGCTTTTGAATTTGCGTATATAAAACCAAGCATCCGGTTAACTTTGGACTGTTCGATATACGAGTACTTAAATCCAAGAGAATGTTTATAATCTACATACTCCATAGCAATGTCACGGTAAATCTCAGGGAAATCGAAGGTGTCATAATGCTTCATAAGGCACCTCCAATGCTAATTCTCTAAGACTGTCAATGTCAATGTTGAGATACATTCCGGTAGTATTAATGTTTAAATGCCCCAATATTTCTTTGATGACATACATTGGGGTATTATTATGGAGCATGTTATTTGCCAAAGAATGCCGCATGGCATGCGGACCGTGCTTGCGCTCGGATATGTCAATTCCTGCTTTTTGAAAGTACTTGGAAACTATCTGATGGATGCAAGTATTGGTCAGTGGCTTCCCACCATTTTTTACTCCTATGAAGATATATTCTAAATCGCTTTCGGGACGACCATTTTTAAGATAGTCAATTAATGCATATTTGATATTTTCCAGCAAAGGCAGTTGATTGAAAGTTTTAGTCTTATGCTGATTGAACTCAATCGTATTGCGCTCCCAATGTATGTCCGACATTTTCAACCTGACGATGTCTCCAGAGCGAATACCAAGTTCCGCAGCCAAGAGTATTACGATAAAGTCTCTTTTTCCATAAGGAGTACTTCGCTTTATGGTTGAGATAACCCGTCTTATTTCCTTAGTGGAATAAAAAGAAAGGATACGTTCACGTTTGTTTGTAAAAATAACTGGAAATAGTTCATTACCCGAAAACAGTGTAATATTTTTGCTGCTCAGATAGTTAAAAAAGTGACGCAAAATAAATGTGCGTCCACTGATGGTGGAAGAAGATAGATGAGCAAGGGAAGATAAATAGCCGGTTACATTTTTCTGACTGCAGTTATGGAAGTTCTTTACTTTGCTATCCCCAAGATAATTCATAAAAGAAGTGATCGTAAGTCTTTTAGATGAGATTGTCAGTGGTGAAAGGTTCCTAAATTCTTCTAAGTTCAGATATTCTTCCAGAATATCTGAATAAGTTTCGTACCTAAGAAGAAGCTTTGTGATTTTGTTACCCATTTTGATATACCTCCTTTTTCATAAGGATAACATCAAAATGTTATGTTGAGTTGTAATTTCAGTAAATAATCTAAGAGCTTGAAAAACACTAACTGTTCAAACTAAATTGGGAATAAACTCTACATAATATATAGCTCTACATAAGATGAATTATGTGAAGCTTCACATAATTCATCTGCATGAAGGAAATTTTCTTTTAATATTTTAGTATGTAAGTTATCATATATTATCTCAAGCCATTTTGAACCTTTTATAGTCCAATTGGCTAGGTTTT
>JALNWH010000180.1 GCA_023230985.1 Bacillota bacterium | reverse complement strand
TCACAGGTACCCAAGCAATCGGCTGTACATACGGAACACATACCTGAGAATGGGGATAAACTATTAGGTGTTCTCATCTTAGTACTGGTTATAGTACTCCCTAAAGACGGACTATATGACATTTGAAACCCTCCTCTATTATTTAATTTCTACTATTAAATTATATCTGTTTATTTATGTTTGTTCAATAAATTTATTGAAGTTTGTCCAAAAAAATATTAATAAAGAAATATAATAATCTATAGTAGGAATATAACCGAGTTATGAATTGTAGCAGATTATAAAACAATTCTTATTTTATAAAAAGCATTATAATAATCGGAAAAAACATAGCAGGCAACATATTACCGGCTTTAATCTTTTTAATCTCAAGTATGGAAAGGCTTAAGCCCATCAATAATACACCGCCTACAGCGGTCATTTCATCTACTACCGCCGCACTTAAATATGGGGCAACAGCTGCAGCAGCTATACTCAATCCACCTTCATATATTAGAACACTTATAGATGCAAAAGCAACTCCCACACCCATAGCGGAGGCGAATATCAAAGATGCTATAACATCCAATGCAGATTTTGCAAAAAGAACCTCATGGTTTCCGGCTAAGCCGCTTTGCATAGCACCCATTATAGCCATAGAACCTACACAAAATATTAGGCTGGCAGTAACAAATCCTTCAGAAAAATTGCCCCCAACTTTCTTCATTTTTAATTGTATATGTTCCCCAAATTGTTCCAATCTTCTTTCAATATTAATCCATTCTCCTAAAAAAGTACCTAAAGCCAAACTAATAACTAAAACCATTATTTCTTTAGATTTTAGAAAAAACATTACACCCATTCCAAAAGTAAAAATAGATAAAGCTTGAATAATTGCATCTCCATATTTTTTGGGCAAGCCCTTTTTCATTAGTGTCCCTATGGTTCCTCCTACCAGTACTGCAATAGCATTTGATAATGCCCCAAGTATAACCAAAGATATATCCCCCTAACTCTTTCCAATTTTTAATTCTCTAGCATAATAAAACAAGTATTCTTGTGCAAAACCCGATAAATCACCAAATCTTTTTTGCGCAAAATCGGATATTTCACCGACCTTGGATTTGCGTTTTAAGAATAGTTCTTCTGTTATTCTTTTCATCCAAACATCAACGGGATAAGTATCATATTTTTGCATAGAAAAAAGCAAGATGCAATTTGCTACCTTTATTCCTACTCCCGGTATCTTTTTCAATTCTTTTTCAGCCTCTATTGCCTTCATACTCTTTATTTTTTCTAAGTTCATTTCACCGTTTCTAACCATTTCTATCGCTTTTATTATATATTTACACCTAAATCCGGCTTTGCAACTTTTTATATCAGAAAAATCTGCTTCGGACAAATCTTTTATCGTTGGAAAGGTATAATACACTTTATCATTATAATTTATGGCTCGTCCATACATTTGAGAAAATAAATTTATACTTCGGGCAATCATAGGAATCCTGTTATTAGCGGAGATTATAAAAGATATAAGTGTTTCCCATGGATCTTGCTTTAGTATGCGTATACCTTCTCCATATTTTATTGCTAATTTCATTGTATCATCAGCAGACAATGCTGTTTTTATTCTACTGTAATCCCGGCCTAAATCAAAATACTCAAACCAAATTTCTTTAAAATCTCTAATATCTGTATTTAATATTCTAACTTCATTACCATTTGACTTTACGTTTATAACCTTGCCAAAAGCAATAACGGTATAGCTATTATCTTCTTCTTTGTCCCAACGAAAGCACTGACCGCACTCAAATATATGTTTCGCATTAAAATCATATACATTTTTTAGCAAGAGCCCGTCTCTTATTACTTCTACTACTATATTACTTTGTTTCAAATAATCCATCGCTTAGTATCAACAACCCCTTATCTAAATGATTTAATCCAACTGCCCAAATATCAGCTTTTATAACATTTAACCCGGTGGAATATTCCAGTTTCTCTATTAAATATTTTTGTGCGTCAATTAGAATCAAATCTATACGCTTTTTTAAACTTATTATCAATTCTGCTGTTATCCTAACTCCTTCTATATCACTTTCTATCTTAATTTTTTTTACTTTCTCAACTCCATCTACTTGTAATAAGGAAATTTTAATTATTTGAATAAGAGCATTTTTCGCTATTTCATATTTTCCAAGATAACTGAATGTAGGTCTGATAATGGTTTTTTCCATGACTTCCAGGTTTTTTTCTCTTTTTTTAAATATTTTTAGCGAGTCAATAAAATAACCGGAAAAATCTTTTTTTACCTCAACGGAAGGAACCGGTATTACGTGTTTACCTTCCTTCCGCCTTGACATTATTGCCTTATTTATTTCTTTGTTTGTTGAAATATCGTCAATATAAATAGATTCACATGGTAAAGGCAATTCCAAAGCCTTAGTAATCTGTTCTATCATTTTAAGAGATGTACCAAGCACAAGAATTTTTCCCGGATTCAATTCTGAAATGGTTTTTTTAACAGCTTTTTTATGGTTCTCATCTCGAAATAAAGCCCTCCTGACTGCTGCCAGCTTCGTATCCTCTTTTTTAGCAGATTTACCTGCTAAAACTCGTGTTCCGCCAATAAAAAGCCCATCATCAATAATGTATTCTACCTCTTTTTCTTTGGCTACCATAAATGCTTTATAACTTTTACCGGTTCCACTTTGACCAATAAGAGCATATACTTCCATAGAGTTTTCCTCCTAATAAAAAAATGCCAAGCATTCTTTTGGAAATCAGAACTTATATTTCAGAACTCATAGTCTAAAGTATTTCCTTAAAGCAAGCGCAATCCTAGGTCATGCCTATAGAATATTGCACATGATGCGGGATTGCTAGAATGACATTAGCTTTTGATTATAATTCTTTACTTTTTTTAAAGATAATAAGCAATACATATCAGTACTATTTAAATCTTTTGCTATATTCTATATCCTCTTTTTCTTTCATTAGATAAGATAGTGTAAATAAACTTTCACTAAGGTGTACATTTTCTACCAATATGTTATCAGGCACTTTAATATCTGACGGCGCAAAATTCCAAATCGCTTTAACTCCTCCTTGGGAAAGAGCCTGTGCCACCTTCTGGCATTGATTCTTAGGTGTGCTGATAATGCCAATATCTATCTCGTTTTCTTTAATAAAATCAACTAATTCTTCGATATCATAAACTTTTTTATCATTAATTTTTAAACCGATTACTTTTGGATTAATATCGAACATTCCTTTAATTATAAAACCACTTTTTTCAAAGAATGAATAATTTGCAATAGCCTGACCCAAATTACCTGCACCGACAATAACGGTTTTATAAATCCTATTAAGACCAAGAATATTGCCTATTTCTTGGTACAAATCATCTACATTATAGCCATAGCCTTGCTGCCCAAATCCACCAAAACAATTCAAATCCTGTCTGATTTGAGAGGCAGTAAAGCCGGTAATCTTACTGAGTTCTTGAGAGGAAACTCTCTTTATATCTTTCTTTTTTATTTCGCCTAAATGTCTATAGTATTTTGGAAGCCTTCTTACAACTGCCATTGAAATATTGCTAAATCTCTCCATAACACCAACT
>JALNWH010000179.1 GCA_023230985.1 Bacillota bacterium | reverse complement strand
TTTGAAAGAGTTTATGAAATGGGTAAGGACTTTAGAAATGAAGGCATAAGTGTAAGACATAATCCCGAATTTACCATGATAGAATTATATCAAGCTTATGCTGATTACAATGATATGATGGATCATTGTGAGCAGTGTGTTGCCTATTGTGCACAAGAAGCCTTAGGAACAACGGAAATAGTATATCAAGGTACAAAAATAGATTTAACACCCCCTTGGAACAAGATGACTATGATTGATGCCGTAAAAAAATATTCAGGAATTGATTTTAGAGAAGTAAAAGGTGATGAAGCAGCTAGAAAAATAGCTGTGAAACTTGATGTTATTGATGAATTAAAAAAGGATCTTAAGCATTGTACTTGGGGAGATATATTAAATGCAGCTTTTGAGGCATATGTGGAAGAACATTTGATTCAACCTACTTTTATTATTGACTATCCTGTAGAGATTTCTCCATTAACCAAAGGGAAGAAAGACGATCCTACTATTACTGAAAGATTTGAAGCTTTTATATATGGTAGAGAAGTTGCAAATGCATATTCCGAATTAAACGATCCCATCGTTCAAAAAGAAAGATTTTTGCAACAACTTCAAGATAGGGAATATGGCGATGATGAAGCCTATGCAATGGATGAAGATTTTGTTACTTCTTTGGAAGTTGGTATGCCGCCTACAGGTGGAATGGGAATTGGTATAGACAGAATAATAATGTTTCTGACAGACTCTTATTCGATTAGAGATGTAATACTATTTCCAACAATGAAACCTTTGGAATAAAATATAATAAATTAATATAATTTAGCTCCGATACAAATGTATGCGGAGCTTTTTATGTTTATTGGGGATACTAATTATTAGGATAGCTATATAATTGTTGCAGATTTTAAAACCTCTCCACAACGTAATCTTAATCAAATATTAATAATCTATAATAGAAAAGGTAGGTTATAAAAAAGTAGTTGCACGATACGTTATTGAAAAACATTTTGCGGAAAGTTGTTGATTTTTATATGAATAAATAGTATAAAAGAGAGGGTGTTGTTTTCTAATAAAGAAACGTCGCAATTTTAACTAAAGAAATGGAGGAGTATTAATGAACTTAGAAAATATGTTCAAGCTTAAAGAACATAATACAACAGTCAGAACAGAAGTTATTGCAGGAATTACAACTTTCATGACCATGGCTTACATAATTATTGTAAATCCAATTATTTTATCTGAGGCGGGAATGAACTTTGGTTCCGTGCTTACAGCAACGTGTTTGTCAGCAGGATTAACTACAATCTTTATGGCCTTTTATGCCAATTATCCTTTTGCACTTGCCCCGGGTATGGGTTTAAACTCGTTCTTTGCATTAGGAGTAGTAGTGGGTATGGGTTATAGCTGGCAATTGGCCTTAGCAGCAGTATTTGTAGAAGGTATTATATTCATAATAATGTCTTTTTTAAAAGTAAGAGAGGCGATAATTGATTCTATTCCTACAAACCTAAAGTATGCGGTGAGTGTTGGAATAGGTTTATTTATCGCATTTATTGGTTTTGCAAATGCAGGTATAGTGGAAGCTGGCGGAGCAATTCTTCAATTGGGGGATATGAAAAACCCAAATGCTATTTTAGCTGTTGTTGGTCTTATTATTACCGGCATTTTGCTGTATAAAAGAGTTAAAGGTGCTTTATTTATCGGAATTATTGTTTCTACAATTATAGGATTCTTTATAGGAGTGACAGAACTACCGACAGGTATTATAGAAATATCTTCAATGTCTCCTACCTTTCTTGCAGCTTTAAGGGTAGATTGGTCTCAAATATTCAGCTTTGATTTTTTAATAGTTATTTTTACGTTTTTATTTGTTGATATTTTTGATACTGTAGGTACTGTAATAGGGGTTGCTTCTAAGGCGGATATGCTTGACAAGGATGGAAAACTTCCAAAAGCAGGCCGTGTACTGCTTGCAGACGCAGTAGGAACTACAATCGGTGCTTTATTTGGAACAAGTACTGTTACAACATATGTTGAAAGTGCATCAGGAGTTGCTGAAGGAGGAAGAACCGGTTTAACTTCATTAACAACAGGGATAATGTTTTTATTTGCTTTATTGTTTTCACCCATCTTTTTAATAGTACCCGGAGCAGCAACAGCACCTGCATTGATACTTGTCGGTCTATTTATGATGGAGCCTATTATGAAAATTGATTTAACAGACTATACTGAAGCTATACCGGCATTTCTGACTATAATCATGATGCCTATAGCCTATAGCATTTCTGAAGGAATTGTTTTCGGTATATTGTCTTATACATTATTGAAAGCTTTTACAGGTAAAGCGAAAGAAGTTTCAGTAGTTATGTATATCTTATCTCTTATTTTTATCCTTAGGTTTATTATATAAGATTGAGTTGACAAAATTAGCTATAAAATAGTTAAACAAAGAAGGCAATAATAAGTTAAAATTTTAACTTATTATTGCCTTCACTAATTTCGGCTTTTTAATGTTTCATTTTCTATATCTATTATGTATTTTGCTGATTCAGGGCTTAACATATCAATGAGTTTTTTTCTGAAATGCTGTCTAACACTTTTTTTCGTATCACTTTTGTCTTTAGAAAGATCTCTCCAAGAAAATTTTTTTCTATTATAATATACATCAACATCACAAAGTCTTATATCATCATTTGTATGCTCCAGACCTACCATTATGCTTTTAATATACGAAGGCTCATAAAAAGTAAAAAACTTAAGGCTATAAACCCCAACCGGCATTAAAACAAAGGGATAGTCTTTGGACCATGCTTCTCCTAAAACGATGCCAAGCTCAAGATGTTCTATTATATGCATAAGTCTCCTATAATGGAAAGGATATGCATTATAAATATCATATATTTTTATTTCAAGTTCGTACCAATTTCTATTTGCCAGACCTTCATTGAGATATCTTAATGCATTCATTTTAAGATTTCTGTAAAGGCTTTTTGTATTATAATCAATTTGCAAGCATTTTTCGTAGAAATCATCTAATCCAAGATTCTTATTTAGCGGTTTTTCTGTAAAAGCTATAACACTGCAATCAAGATCTAAATTAAAGGAAGTATCAAGTAAGTTGCTTGTTTTCCCTTCATAATCTTTTAATATAGAATAAATTATTTTGTTTATATCGCCAAATGTCCTAAAGATAATAAACCTTGGGGCCATTTTTACACTTTTTATAATGTTATACGTTTTTTCGTTGATAACTTTACACAATACAGAATCCAAATCCATAGCAACTAAGTACAAGCAAGAAATATCATCTATTATAGAAGGCTTCGACATGTCTTCAGTTAAGTAAATTGCTGTATAATCTTCATTTGATTTAGCGGAAACGGTATGTATATTCGATTTAAGTGCATTCATACTTTCCAAAAGGTATCTATCCATTTCTATTAAATTATTAGTTTCTATAATTAAATATTTAGTGCTCTTTCTTACTAATGAAATCATGAATTTTCCCCCTCTTCTTAAAAAATTTATCAATTATAATAAATTTACAATTACATTAAACATTACTATTCTTATGTTTTTACTCTTCTTTAGTATCGAATTGGTCAACTTTTCAAATAAATATCCTGCCTTTTAATAACT
>JALNWH010000178.1 GCA_023230985.1 Bacillota bacterium | reverse complement strand
CTTGACCAATACAATAATTATAGTTACTCGATACTTTGGCGGCATAATGCTAGGTGCAGGCGGTCTGATTAGAGCATATACGGAAGGTGCAGTAAGAGCAATAAATGCTATCGGTATTGTTGAAGTAAAACCCTTTTCTATTTACATAATAAATACTGATTACAGCAACCTTGGCAAAATTCAATACGAATCCTCCAATAATAACTATATTATAAAAGACGTCAAATATACTGACTCAGTAACAATAACCATGCTTGTCCCTTGTAACAAAAAAGAACAATTTCATGATAACTTAAACAATTGGACTCAAGGAGAAGCATCGATTGAATATGTAAATGTTGAAATGATAAAAATAAATAAAGATACAAATAAGCCTATTGAATCCAAATAATTTGATGAATTTTCATTTATAAGAAATCCTATCCTTCATTTCCTAAATTACATTAAACCTCCAACCATTTCAACTAATATTTTATTTTAATAAACACAAAATAATTTAGAATAAAACATATTTGGAATGGAGGAAATGTAATGCCAACCGGTTGTAATAAGATTGAACAAAAATCCCTTAGTATAATAGAAGATCAACTTAACTATGAATCTTTAGCAGTTAAAAAATATCGACAAGCATCCCAAACTTGCACAAACCCCGATATTGTAAGTTTATGCAATGACGCATCCACTAGGCATAGAAACCAGTTTGATCAACTTTTAAATTATTTAGACTCACATAATTAAGAAAGGAGCAATTATATGCAATCCAGCAATTCTTTATCAGAACAAGATGTTATGAACGATCTTTTAACTATGGAAAAACAGATAGCATCGGCTTATAATACGGGAGTAACAGAAGCATCCTGCCAAGACTTAAGGCAAACCCTTACTGACTCATTGGTTGGAACACAACAAATGCAGTATTCAGTTTATGATACTATGAGAAAGCAAGGTTGGTATCAAACAAAGGATGCACAAGAACAGGATGTTACCAATGCCAAGAATAAATATAATAGTATGAAAAACCAATTATAATTATAGATGCAGGCTGTAAATTAATTACAGCCTGTATTACTTTCTCCGCTAAAAATACATATGTATAATATATGCTATAATCTATATTAATCATGTTTAGAATAATTTTATAGTGAGGTATAGATTATGTCCAGATATATTAGAAATATGAATGCATTATCAGAAATCGAAAATGATTCGCTTAGAGAAAAAAAAGTGTGTGTAATAGGATGCGGTGGACTCGGAGGCTATATAATAGAAATGCTGGGAAGACTGGGTATTGGTACAATTGCAGCTGTTGATGGAGATGTCTTCGATGAAAGTAATTTAAACAGACAAATACTATCTGAAGTATCGAATATAGGAAAAAGTAAAGCCAACCAAGCGTTTGAACGCATGGAAAAAGTTAACCCTGATATTACGATCATTCCTATTTCAGAAAACCTTACAGAAAAAAATTATAATTCCATATTAAAAGGGTGTCATGTTGTTACCGATGCTTTAGACAGTATTGCCGATAGATTATTTTTGCAAAAATGCTGTGAGGAATTAAATTTACCGTTTGTTCATGGTGCTATCGCAGGTTGGTATGGTCAAGTAACAACTGTTTTACCGGGAGACAAGTCCTTAGATAAAATATACTCAACCTATAAAGATGTAGAAATAGAAAACCCCCTTGGCAACCCATCATTTATACCTGCCATAGTCGCCTCAATAGAAGTCTCGGAAGTTGTAAAAGTTTTGATAAACAGGGGAGAATTATTAAGAAATAAATTGTTGTTTATTAATTTACTTAATAACAATTATGAAATTGTTGAATTATAGCAATGAAGCAGCTTCTTCATCAATAATCACTGTCAAATCTTGATGCAATTGCAGAACTGAAGCGGGTACTTTCGCTGTTACGGGCTCTTTTAGAGCCTTTTTAATTGCTTCTGCTTTTGCCTTGCCGCTTGCTAAAAGTATTATTTTTTTACAATGCATAATGCTCCTTATCCCCATTGTTATTGCATACTTAGGTACCTCATCTATACTGTTAAAAAACCTTGAATTGGCTTTTATAGTTTCTCTATGAAGCTTTACCCTATGTGTTATCCCGGAAAAATGGTCTGCCGGTTCATTAAACCCAATGTGACCGTTATTTCCAAGACCTAATATAATCAAATCTATTCCCCCTGCTTTTTTAATTCTTTCCTCATATTCTATACAAGTATTATAAATATCAACTGCTTTACCGTCAGGAATATTAGTTTTATCTTTAGCTATATCAATATGACCATAAAAATTATCCAACATATATTTATAATAACTATTAGGACTGTTTTTATCTAAACCTTCATACTCATCCAGATTAAAAGCGGTGACATCACGAAAAGATAAAGTTCCATCACTGTACATGGAGATAAGCTTCTTATACATTCCTATCGGAGTACTCCCGGTAGGTAATCCTAAAACGGCATTTGGTTTTTCTTCTACTATATTCGCTACATTTTCTGCAGCCAATTTACTGAGTTCTTCATAAGATTTTGTTATCATCAATCTCATTCTTTTCACCTCAAATATTATTTTACTACTTTTATTTATTAATAAAAGACTTTTCCGTTAAATTTTAAAACCATAATAAAAATATATCTACTTTATATCTATATATAACCAATTACCGGATTTATACCTATAAATCATCAAGGCCGATTCAACTAAATATTGAAAAAATGTAGCTACCCAAACATAAGCTATATGACCTTTAATTAAAAACACTATGGCAAAAATAAGAGGCAATCTTACCAAAAAATTAGTTATAAGAGAAATCCTATAAGGTCCTTTTGTATCCCCGGCACCTTTTAAAACACCGGACAAGGTCATGGCGACAGCTATAGGAATTTGCTCAAAAGCCGCAATCCTTATACATATAGAAGCCAAGTTAACGGTATCAATATCATTACTGAAAGCCCTCATAATATAAAAGGGAAAAATATAAAAGGCTAAGGCAACTGCTCCCATAAGCATTGAAGAAAAAAGCAAGCATCTCTTGGCAACCTTTCTCGCCATATCATGGTCTCCCGCACCAAGACTTTGCCCCACCAAAGTTGTAGCTGCCACAGCAAATCCGAAGCCGGGCATAAAAGAAATGGATTCTGCCGCCGTAGCTATAGAATTAGCTGCAAAAGCTATGGTACCCAAGCCCGCTATCCAAAAAGACGATACCAATCTGCTTCCCTCGTTTAAAAGCTCCGATAAGCCTGCAGGAAAACTTAGATTAACTAAAGTCTTTAGTGTATCTTTTTGAAAATTGAATAAATTTTTTCTTCTTATTTTTATTCCGTGAGTTCCTTTTATCAAATATATAAGACATATAAAGAAACCTACTGCCTGAGCCCCTGCTGTAGCTATTGCAGCGCCCTTGGCACCCATGACGGGAAAACCAAATTTACCGAAAATTAAAATATAATCCGCAACAATATTAAAAGTATTAGCCACCAGAGCGGCCAGCATGGGAACTACAGTATTACCTGCAGCTCTGAGCACCGAGATTGTAATAAACTGAGGTATTACGAAAAACAAGCCTAAAAAAACAATCCTTGTATACAAAGTGCCTATATCAATAACCGCCTGGTCTTCCACAATAAGAATAAAAATAGGTTT
>JALNWH010000177.1 GCA_023230985.1 Bacillota bacterium | reverse complement strand
CTAATACTAACTATTATATTCAGCGGTTCAATTGTATTATCTTTGTCTTGTTGAAGTTTATAACAAAACAATTCCGGTTCTTTGTCTATATTATTTTTTATAATCAGGTTTTCGTAGGATATATAAGCTGTAATATTGCCTGGGAGCATTACTGTGGCACCGGTTTTTAATTTTGTTAAGGATATTATTTCTTCAATGTGTTTATATTCGATACCTTTTAAACTGCCCAGTAGTTTTTCTAGACCCATTCTAATTACTCTTCTTTTTATTGCAGGATGTAAATCGTTCAATCTAATAATACTATATTTTACACTATTTTTAAAGCATATAGCCATTTTCGCGAATGCTTTTTTAGTCTGAATATCAATATAATCATTTTCAATAGAAGCAATATTAGAAAGCCTATTTAAAGTAGCTACAATATTAGGATTTAGATTCTCCTCAATATAGGGAATTAGTTCAATCCTTATTTTATTTCTACCGTAAATAGGCTCTAAATTTGTTTTATCTACTCTGTAATCTATTTCATTGTCTATACAATATTTTTCTATATCCTTCCTCTCAACCCCTATTATGGGCCGAATTATATTATCGCGAACGGCTTCAATCCCTTTTAAACCTTCAATCCCACTTCCACGTATCATATTTATAAATATAGTTTCTATATGATCATTTAAATTGTGTGCTACCGCTATTTTATTTGCTTTTTCCACATTAAGTATTTCTTCGTAGTGGTTGTATCTTATAATCCTTCCGGCTTCCTCATCGGATACACCGACTTTCTTGGCATATGCTGCAACATCAATTTTTTTAACATATACAGGTATTCCCCATTTTCTACAAATGTCCTCCACGTAAGCCGCATCTTTATCCGCTTCTTTTCCGCGAAACTGATGGTTTAAGTGAGTTGCAAATATTGATAGATTGTATTTCTCTTTAAGTCTAATTAATATATGTAATAAACACATGGAATCAGGGCCACCGGATACCCCGATAACAATACCATCGTTCATTTTTATCATATTGTAATTTTTTATTGTATTATCAACTGTAAATAATAAGTCTTTCATTAATACAACTCCAATTAACTTTTGTCTTTACTTATTTTTCTTATAATCATGCATGCATAGCTCTAAAATAAGAATAATGAAATATTTTTATCAATTTTTAGTATTAAAAACCAACTTTTTAATATGGTAACATAAGATTTGCAATGCGTAAAGTATGGGGCATAACTCTATCTCGGCTCCCATATCTTTGTAACCAGAATTGTAATATCATCCTCTGCTATTCCTTTTGATATGGAGAGGCATTTTTCCAAAATAGCATCTGCTAATTTCTGAGGATTACGGGTTTCTATTTCATTAATTATATTCATAAGCCAAGATTCTTTATCCAATTCATCTTTATTGGCATCTAAAGCCCCATCTGTTACCATAATAACAAAATCACCATCTATAAGCTTTCTTCTATTGTATTCTATATCAATTTCATTAAGAATCCCAGCGGGTAGTGAACTGCTCCTTATAATATCTACTCTGTTCTTGTGTTTAACATATGTTGAAACCGCACCGGCTTTTAAAAACATAATTTCTCCGGTATACTTATTTATTATACTAATGTCCAAAGTGGCATAATTATCATCATTTGTTTTAATTAAGAGCAAGGAGTTTATTGCTTCCAATGCCGAAAGATGGTTATATCCTGCAAGTAAAAATTTTTCTAATAGACTGACAGCCACACTACTTTCCATAGAAGCTTTATAACCACTTCCCATACCGTCACTCAATATCATAAAAAAATTTCCATCTTTCACTTCAATAAAAGAATAATTGTCCCCCGAAACAATATTAGCATCTTTTTGCACCTTTGAAAAACCTGTCATAATAGAAAATTTTTGTGCTTCTCTTAGGCTCAAATTGCAGATATGTTTATTCGTAATGCAACATAGTAAGTCAGTCTTAATGAATCTTTTACCTGTAATTTTTTTTATTTCAGGCAGTATTTTGCTTATGCAGACTCTTTTGCCTCCACAAGATTTCATTTTTATTTCTATTTCCATGCTGTTTTTTAATTCAATTACAGAAACACTTTGAGGAAAAACCCCAATATCGTCTAATGCCGCAATTATTTGATTTTCCGCATTATTATTGAACTCTATACTAGTATTTAATTTTTCTGCCATATTGCTTATTAATTTTGATGTTTCTTCCATCTGTCGACTAAACGCCAATCTGCTTTCATCAATTTTTTTCTTCCATTGCTGCTTGGTCTTATATAAACCGTAATTATATTTTAGGCTATTTCTTACCTCAGCTTCATAAATGCATTTTCCCTTAGAATAACCTTTATTGTGGTTTTTATCTGATTTTTCCGTTTCAATTGCTGAAAGCATATCAAATAGCCTTTGATATGTTCTAAAGAAATCTTTGTTCCAGCAATAATTATACATTCCGCAAGAATAACATACATCCTTCGTAGTCTTATCAATGATTTCTGCTGCATCAAATTGAGAAAAAAAGCTTTTATTAATTAATTTAGTGTTTAGGGAAACTGATAGTTCTTTAAATACTTCGGAAACTTCAAGCAAATTACTGATTGTATAATCTTTTATTTTAGTGCTTTCCAACTTTCTTTCTTGTGCATTAGAGAAATTGACTTTGAAAACTTTCTTTAAAAGCCTATCCGGTATAAATAAAAATAACAAAGAAGCAAAAACAATTTCCTTAAAATTAATAAGCACTTCTGTAGACCCGTTTATATAGAAAGTCATAATTGCATTGCCCAGTATAAAACCTATAATCATTGTAATTTTCCCATATCTTTTTAAATAACCGGATATTAATCCGCATAAACCATATATGCCGATGGCTGAGGAATATATATCTCCTGTCAATGTTTGCAGTATTCCTATTAAAGTACCAACAATAGTACCAGCCCCAATATCGCCTCCATATGAAAACACATAGATTAAGAATATAGAAATCACTCTTTTTAATGAAAGACCAAAGAAATAGAAAGTAGAGCCCATAAATAAAGAAGCAAATAGAAGTGAAAGAGAAACTATTTCCTCTGTGGATAGAAATTTTCTCTCTGTAATGCTTGTCAATAAAACTATACCTTTGTCATATAAATTTGTTAAAGCACATATTGCTATTGACTCTAATATCAACATTATTAAGTCATATAAGTAATAATCTTTAATATAGAAAATAAAATATCCTGCTATAAAGCTGAGGCTTGGACCTAATATACTAAATAAAACTTTTTTATTAATTTTTGTCTTCTTAAAAATGAAAAAAAAGGATAACAAAGCTAAAGTGATTACTGCTTCCCATAATAACAGCTCAGG
The DNA here is from genome assembly GCA_023230985.1 of Bacillota bacterium. Taxonomy (GTDB): domain Bacteria; phylum Bacillota; class Clostridia; order Lutisporales; family Lutisporaceae; genus JAAYKT01. The sequence continues at coordinate 310 of JALNWH010000177.1, read as the reverse complement.
GTTATCAAGGCTTATTGCACCTGCCATTAACCCTAAAACTATTGTAATAACAAAAGATTCATTTATAATAGCTGCGCATAAAAAAGCTATAGAAAACGGATTAAGATAATCCAATACAACAATTCTACCAACTATAAACCCAAAAACACCCATAAATAAACGGTTTGTAAAATCAATCCTTTCGAAAGTAGCTTTGAATTTTGAAGCATTTTCTTTAAAAGGTGCAACCAAACCAACCAAAATAACCACCACCTCAAAGTTTATATGTTTATAAACCTAGAAATGATTCTACCAAAAACTGTTATAAGTT
>JALNWH010000176.1 GCA_023230985.1 Bacillota bacterium | reverse complement strand
GATGGTACCAAATCACGAAGAAACTATGAAATTTAAAGTTGATAAGGATAAAGTATATGAACCTTCAGAAATATTGATTATTGTATATAAATCCTTATTGGAAAAGGGATATAATCCGATTAATCAAATAGTTGGATATTTACTTTCCGGTGATCCTACATATATCACCAGTTATAATAATGCAAGAAGCTTAATTAGAAAAATGGAAAGAGATGAACTTTTAGAAGAGCTTGTTAAAGCCTATGTCAAAGATAATGAATAACGACAAAGATATATAACAACCGGAAGAAGTACATGTTTCTTCCGGTTTATACTTTGTATGGATAAAAAGAGGTAGACATGGAATATAAATATTTAGGAAACACGGATTTAAAAGTGTCAAGGTTGTGCTTTGGAAGCCTAACAATAAGTCCCCTTCAATCCAATCTTTCAATTAAAGAGGGTGTTAGAGTTATACAAAGGGCTTTTGATAAGGGTGTAAACTTTATTGATACAGCAGAATTATATGAAAATTACGATTATATTAAAAAAGCCACTGAAGGTATAAGAAATAATATTATAATATCTACCAAATGCTATGCTTTTTCAGAAGAAGGAGCAGAAAAGAGTTTAAAAAAAGCATTAAAAGAGATTAATACAGAATATATTGATATTTTCTCACTCCATGAACAGGAAAGTGAGTATACAATAAAAGGTCATTGGGAAGCTATAGAATACTTCCAAAAAGCTAAAGATAAAGGTTATATCAGGGCTTTCGGAATTTCAACGCACAATGTGACTGCTATGGAAGCTTCTTTGAAGTATAAAGAAATAGAAGTATTACACCCTATTTATAACAAGGCCGGTCTGGGTATAATTGACGGTTCTATAAGTGATATGGAAATTGCAATAAGAATGGCCTATGATGAAGGAAAAGGCATTTACTCAATGAAACCTTTGGGGGGAGGTAACCTTTTAAGAGAAACGGAAGACTGTATTAAATTTGTAATGAATAATAAAAATATCCATTCCATAGCCATAGGTATGCAAAGTAAAGAAGAAGTAGATTATAATATTGCAATTTTTGAAGGTTGTCAGCCTGATTATAACTTAAAAAACAAACTTGGGAATAAAAAGAGAAAATTATTAATTGATTTTTGGTGCGAAGGCTGCGGCGATTGTGTGAGAGTGTGTAGTCAAAAGGCAATTACCATAATAAATGATAAGGCAGTTGTTGATGAAAAGAAATGTGTACTATGTGGATATTGCAGTAAATATTGTAAGAATTTTTGTATTAAGGTTATTTAAATTTCTTTATAATTAGTTGTTTGGAGGTATAATGTTGAGGATTATGGGGTTAGATTTGGGTGATAAAACAATCGGTGTTTCCATATCGGATGAAACGAAATTAATTGCTCAGGGGCTTTGTACTATAAAAAGAAAAAGCTTGGAGGAAGATTTAACAAGTTTGAGAAAAATCATTGAAGACAATAATATAAGTGAAGTAGTAATAGGTCTACCTAAAAATATGGATAATACCATTGGTATAAGAGGAAACAAATCTATAGAATTTGCAGAAATCATAAGGGAAAATTTCAAGGCTGCAGAAGTAATATTATGGGATGAGAGACTGACCACGGTATTCGCAGAAAGAACTCTTTTAGAGGCTAATGTAAAAAGAAAAAATAGAAAAAAGGTTATTGATAAGATTGCAGCAGTACTTATACTGCAAAATTATTTGGATTCCTTATTTAATTTAAAAAGTTAAACATCAAAATTCTTATAATTGACATAGTATAAACTGTAAGATAGAATATACATTATCCAATAGAAAGCGGGTGAAGGGATGAGTGAAGATATGGATTTTATAGTGCTTTATGACGAAGGTGGCAACGAAGTTGAATTTGAAATAATAGCATCTTTGGAAGTAAATGATATGGAATATGCAATACTGTTACCCAATGATATAGATATTGAGCCTGAATCGGAAGAGGTCGATGAGGTATATATTTTAAGGATGGAATTAGATGAGAATGGTGAAGATGTTTTAGTTGGCATAGAGGATGAAAATGAGCTTAATGATGTTATTGCAGCCTATGAAGAATTAATAAAGGATGAATCCAATTAAAAGCCGGGTTTACCCGGTTTTTTTAATTAATAGTTTCTATCAAAACAAGCTTAAAGATTATTAACCTTGGAACTCAGTAATCCTAGTAAATATAATAATCTGTAATATTAAGAATCTGTTTTATATAAATCTATAATTATTGACTAATTTTCTATTTGATAATAATATGATAAATAGAAATTCCATTTAGCATGGATATTATTAATTATAATGTTTTAAAATAAAATAAGAGAAAAATATAACAATAATAAATATATGATATACAACAAGAAATGAAAGGAAGAATAATTTTGTCAAAAACCAAAGCAAAACTCAAATTAATCCCTTTAGGAGGATTGCAAGAAATAGGGAAAAACATGCTAGTCGTTGAATATAATGAAACAATAGTAGTTATAGATTGCGGTCTTATGTTTCCTGATGAAGACATGCTCGGAATAGACCTGGTGATACCGGATATCACATACCTCATAAAGAATAAGGAAAAAGTTAAAGCTATTATTTTAACTCACGGACACGAAGATCATATCGGTGCCTTACCATATGTATTGAATCAGCTTAATACCCCTATATTCGGAACAAGGCTGACACTGGGACTGGTGGAAAACAAGCTAAAAGAATTTGGCCTATTATCTACAACTGAAATGAATATAATTAAACCGAAAGATAGGATAAAATTCGGCGAACTGGAAGTGGAATTTATAAAAACCAACCATAGTATTGCAGATTCTGTCGCAGTAGCTTTGCATACCCCTGTAGGAGTTATTGTACATACCAGTGACTTTAAAATCGATTATCAACCCATTGACGGTGAACTCATTGATTTGCACAGATTTGCCGAACTTGGTAAAAAAGGCGTACTTGCAATGCTTTCCGATAGCACCAACGTAGAAAGAGAAGGCTATTCCATGTCTGAAAGCACAGTAGGACATAACTTTACAGAAATTTTTAGGAACGCAAAGCAAAGAATAATCATTGCCACCTTTGCTTCAAATATCCATAGAATACAACAAGTTATCAATGCATCTATTCTATGTGGGAGAAAAGTAGCTATATCCGGAAGAAGCATGGTAAATGTAATAGGTGTGGCCAGCGAAATAGGTTATTTAAATATTCCGGATAACATAACTATAGATATCGATTTGATTGATAAATACCCTGCAGATAAAATCACAATAATTACTACCGGAAGTCAAGGAGAAGCAATGTCTGCACTCACCAGAATGGCTAATTCCGACCATAGAAAAGTAGAAATAACTCCGGGAGATACGGTTGTAATATCCGCTTCCCCAATACCGGGTAACGAAAAACTGGTTTTAAGAGTAATAAATCAACTCTTTAAAAAAGGAGCCCAAGTTATCTATGAGGCTTTAGCGGATGTACACGTATCCGGACATGCAAATCAAGAGGAATTAAAGCTTATGCAGGCATTGGTAAAACCTAAATACTTTATTCCCGTGCATGGAGAGTATAGGCATTTAGTTCAGCATGCTCAATTAGCGGAAGATATGGGAGTTTTAAAAAATAATATTTTTGTATTGGATAACGGTTCTGTCGTGGAATTTACAAAG
>JALNWH010000175.1 GCA_023230985.1 Bacillota bacterium | reverse complement strand
GAAATTTAATACATTATAGATTAATATTTAATAACAAGAGATAATTTTGTTTATTTAGAAGGAGGTAATTAAATGAGTTTTAAAAAATTTTTATCCGAAATAAAGTCAATAAGAGACTACGAGCAAAATACCATAGGAAATCTTTTATTAAATGATATTAATGAATATTTGAATAGAATAAACTCCACTGCCGGTGAAGAAAACGGCTTTTCCTTTAAACTATTCGAAAATGGAACTGATATTTTTGAAAGCTTTGAAGGTGTTGGAGGTTATAGTGGTATAATGATAAAAAGCCCTCACTATATAGGACTGATCTTGGATAATGAAAACGTAAAAATAGAATTTCTAGGGGCTTATTACTTTCAATCCATTGTTAAAAAGCTTTATGAATTAAACCTTGGCAGTTGTTGGATAAATGTAAGAAATGTATCCGATAGCATAAAACATAAACTCCTAGGTAGTAAAGATAAGAAAATAAACTATCTATTATCTTTTGGAATAACAGATGTAAAAGCGGCTAAACAAAAGACCTCGACAATTCATGTGCAATCAGGCGAATCATATAAAACCAATCCTTACGGAGCAAGGTTTGTAGAATCGTTAGATACGGAAACATGCCGACTTGGTATGGAAGACATAGTTTTCTTACATAAATGGGGAGAAGGAATTACGTACGAGGAGTTGGAAAACAGGGGTCTGGCAGACTTATTCCAATACGTGAGAAATGCACCATCTTATAAAAACAAGCAGCCCGGCAGATTTATTCTAAAAGATGGTGAAGCATTACTGGCAATAAAAAACCCAAATAATAAAGAAAACATAACCGACGGTGGAATTATGTTATATACTATTGAAGGAATGGTCAAAGATATGGGAATTCCTGCAAGATGGTGTTATAAAGAGGAATATGCTCCGGATGATGATAAACCAGAATATGTTATATTAGCAAAAATAGAATTATAGATTAATCAAAAGAGCAGCTTTTCAAACTTTTCTTTTGGCAATGGTTTGCTAATCAAAAAACCTTGAACATAATCGCAGCCATTGTCTTTAAGATATTTTAGCTGCTCTTCGTTCTCTACCCCTTCTGCTTCAACTTTAATGCCCAAATCATGTCCCAAAGCTATTATAGTTTTTACAATGGCATCTTCCCTTGGGTCCGTATTAATACCTTGGATAAAACTTTTATCTATCTTTAATACATCAATTGGAAACCTTTTTAAATAATATAAAGAAGAATACCCGGTACCAAAATCATCAAGATATACCTTAATCCCCATCTTTTTCAGATTATCTAATAGAGTAATGGAACAATCAGTATCTTCCATTAAAGCACCTTCTGTAATCTCAAGAGCAAGCCATTGACTGCTAATATTTGTTTTCTTTAAAACTTCTTTTATATCTTCCAACAAATCTCCGTCTCTGAATTGTCTAGGTGATAAATTAACTGAAATGCGTACAGGCTTTATCCCGCTATCCAGCCATTCTTTAATTGTCATACATACAGATTCAAACACAAAATCTCCGATTGGATTTATTAATCCGGACATTTCTGCAATTGGTATGAACTTGCTTGGCGGTGTAAATCCTCCCTTGCCATTAGGCCACCTTATTAAAGCTTCAGCACCAATAATGCTATTATCGCATATATCTATTTGAGGTTGATAAAAAATTAAAAATTGTTTCTTTTCCAATGCAACCTTTATTTGAGCTTCAATTCTCTTATTTTCTTCCATCTCTTCATTCATTGAGTTTTGATATAATTCATAAGACCCTTTCTTTCTTGTTTTTGCAAAATGCGTTGCTGTATGCACTTTCCTTATCAATACATCCGGTTTTTGTCCATCATCAGGGTACACAACGATTCCGGTAGTAGCATTTAAAAAATGCCAATTATCACCTGCTTGCCAAAACTTGTTAAATAAATTTTTTAAACTTTCTGCTGTCCAGACTACCTCACTAATGAATTCTACATTATTTTTTAAAACTACATACTCATCAGCGGAAATGTGAAAGACTTTGTAGTTTTCTTTAAATATCTCTTTTAAAGTCATTCCCACTTTTCCTAGCAGTCTGTCTCCATAAATATAGCCATATGCATCATTAATAGATTTAAAATTATCTAAATTTACAAAATATAATGCTAATTTTAGACCTGCTTTTTCAGCACTATTTATCTCCTCTTTTAAAACACGTTTAAATGCTCTCTTATTTGGTAAGCCGCTAATTTTAGAATAACTCTGTATCTTTAAAGCCTGATAAGTAAAAATAAAAAAGAATAAAGCAGAAAATAGTATGTAACCGATATTTTTAAACTTTTTTACTTGATTCAGATTACCTAAATCTTTTATAAATATGCTAGCCAGCCAATCAAAATTAAATATTAATAGAATATTTAATACAATATATATAAAAAAGAACACTATTATAAAATCTATTTTATTCGTTTTTATCTTTCTAAACATTATGTGCACATCCTCTTAGTACATATTAAACTGTCTTCAAAAAATATTATATAAACCTACAACAAATATTGTAAGTAATCTATATAATAACAATGTAAAAAATGGGGGTTTAATATCCAATATAATCTTTCTTATATACAGCCATTCTTAATGTATTCTCTAATCTTTCATCGGGAATATAATACTTATCTTCTCTTAAGCCGCATCCCCAGCAGCAATATTCTGCCCTAATGTTATCTTGATTAATAATCATCTTAATACATTCAAGGCCTAAGTCTTGAAAACAATATTTAATCACTGCCTTTAGTGCATCTTTGCCATAACCCTTACCTGTATAAATCTTTTCTGCTATAACCATATCAATATTAGCACAGCTTTCTTTTTTAACCACGTCAATTTCTAATTTGCCAATTGCTATATTATCTATGGTATTAATCATATAAATTTTTAGATTATCTTTTGGCAACCTAACATATTCATTTAAATAGGATTCTTTTAAAGTAATACAATTTGGATATACATTGCACAATTGCGAGTCAAAAGACCAGTTAGCAACTACTTGTACATCCTCTTCCTTTAAAGGTGATAAAAAGGATTTTTGTCCAATAATTTTTGCTTCCATCTCAATCCTCCAAATCTTTAATATATAAATCTGCTCCAGTACCTTTGTCCTATATGTCTTATTGTAAATATATAATAAACAGAATATATTTGCAACTCTAAGTTTTTAATTGATACTGCAACTTTGTTTCCTTGACAAATGACATCCTTTAGATTATTCTTTTTTTAGATTATGATTTTTTTGGAGGAAGCTTGCTATGCTTGAAATAACCAAAGTATTAAAGAAAAACGGTTACAAAGTTACACCTCAAAGGCTGGCGGTTTTTAATGTTCTTAAACATAACAAGAAACATCCCTGTGTAGATAGTATTTATAATGAGTTGCAGCCAAAATTCCCCACCATGAGTTTAGCAACTGTTTACAAATCTTTAGAAGTCTTTAAAACCCTTGGTCTTGTTCAAGAACTAAATATTGGAGAAGGCAGCTTTAGGTATGATGCCAATACCAAACCTCACCCACATGTAATTTGTTTAAAGTGTGGAAAAGTTGATGATATTGAATATATTGATTCATTAAACCTAACCGATTATGCTGAAACCAAAACCGGTTATAAAATAACCGGACAACAAATTTACTTCTATGGTTATTGTCCTGAATGCAAAAATTAATACAAAAAT
>JALNWH010000174.1 GCA_023230985.1 Bacillota bacterium | reverse complement strand
ATATTTTATTAGATGTAATAACTTTAATGATTTGTATAGAATTAGAAATGAGAATAAATAAATTTTGCTATTACAATATTGGTGAAGAAACAACAGAGTCAATAGAGTCATTAAGTTTGATAAAAAAATTAACTGTGGTGCATTCGATATTAGGCAAATTACCATTTAAGGGAACAAATATTTATGAGTTATTAAGAGAATTTGTAGGTTGGAGAAATAAGTATGTGCATGGAAAAAGACCTGAAATAAAGCATAATGAAATACATAAGAATCATTTTAAAGAGTCAGGTGATTTTAAGAATATTTATGATACAGTTAAAGAAATTATTCAAAGAGGGGAAAAATTTATAGAAATCTCTGAGTACTTAACAGAGAACAGTATTAGTGAATATGGGAAGATTATGTCATGCGAGGATGATGATATAAAGTTTGTATTAGATTATACTAAGAAAAACTATTTAAGCGTATATTAAAATCTATGGATTATTTATGGCAACAGCAGAGAAAAAATGTAAAAGCCATATTAATTAAGGTATTGTGACAAAATACATTTCATTCAAATCTATATCGTAGTAATTTCAAGGATTTAAAAGATTTTAAAAAACAGACTAGGCTTAAGATATTATATATTTATAAATAGTGCAGTGTGACTTGAGGTGAAAATATGAAGAGGGTTATTAAAGTTTTAGAACAAAAAGGACCTATGCTTTCTGGAGAACTAGCTAATTACTTGCAGATGGAATATGACATATCAAATGCAACAGCTCGTAAGGCTATTTCACGTGCAACCACACCAGTTCACAAGATTGAGGGTATTGGCTTTGAGAAGAACCAAAAATATATGTATCTAAAAGAACAATTTAATAATGAAATATATTTTAAAAACCTATTTAATGCCTTTAAGGAAAGTTCTAAGAACTACTATCAAATATTACTTGCTATTCGGAATAATGGTGGTTTCATTTCAAAAAAGGTATTAGCAAGTTATGTAGCCGCACCAGTTGAAAACCTCACTAGCCATAAAAGATATGATTTGTTAGTTAGAAAACTTATTGAATTAAAATTTATACACGAGTATACTGATGGATACTATCAATTAATTTATTTCAATGAGGGTAAAGTGGATATTAGGAATACAAAGGCAATTGAACTTGCTAAGAAGACTGTTATTGATGATTTTAGCGATTGGGCAAAAAAGATAAATCTTATAGCATATAATTCTCCAAAGGGCTTCTTTGAATATGCAAATTTTGCTAAATTTCAATGGGCTTTTACAGCCCCTTCCTACATTAATGACATAGAGGATAAAAAAAATGGTAAACCTGGATTTTTTATTGGAGATATAATAATTGGAAAAAATGCAGATGTAGATGATGTACAATTTTTCATAGATAAAATAGATATAATTAAACATTATAAAAATCTTCCGAATTTTATTCCGATGATTATTTCGGAAAATTTTACTAAAGAAGCACATAGGCTCTTAAAAGAAAAAGGTGTTATTTGTGCGAAAATCAGTAATTTATTTTCAAGTAATTACTCGGAGACTTTGAAGGAATTGGTTCATATTATGAGAAATGCATCTACAATAATTCGTCAAAATCCAGATAAATTTATTGACTATACAAATAAGATTTCATCCCTGGAAGGGAAAATGGGAAATTTAATAGGAGATTTATTTGAGGCAGCTGTTGGATATTATTTTCACATGACTGGCTGTAAATATTTCGAATTAAATAAAATTGTAAGATATAATCATTTTGAAAAAGAAATAGATATATATGTAGAAAAGGATGGTAAGATAAAAATAATTGAATGTAAAGGAATTAAAAGTGAATTAGATCATGAATATGTTGTAAAATGGACATCTGATAATATTCCAGTAATATATAAATCTATAAAAGAGATTAATTCGAGTGCGATAATAGAGTTTGAGTTATGGTCAATAGGTGGATATACTGATGATAGTATAGAATTTTTAAATAAAGTAAAAATTAATACCAAAAAATATAGTATAAATTATTTTAATGCTAAGGACATAATAAAAAAAGCAAAAGAATGCCGATGTAATGTGCTATTAAAAAGTATTAATTCAATTTTAAAGTAATATAAATTGAGAAATATATTAGTTAATATAAAAGTTAAGAACATGGAAGATGTTAAGTTTACAAAATTTTATTGAATAAAGAAGAAATACAAAAATTATTGAGTTCAATTGATATATCATAAATAACAGAGTGCTATATCGAAATGTAGACACTTACATTATATTAAATTTCCATCCACCAAGGGGATAATATCAAGTTACGACATCTTTATTGTCACCTCAAGGCATATCGAATGCGTAATAGGAATGCAAAGGAAAGATACGTAGAAAACCTTAATTTTCAACACTTTACGAACTATGTTACTTTTACTAAAGATGATAATAATTTTAGAAGTAAGGAATTGAAAGATAAAATTGAAGTATCAGTAGTTTTAGATATGGAGTGCGTAGACATGTTGATGTGGGATTAAAATGTTTAAAAAAATGGTTGTAGAATCAACAAAATATACCTTTAAATATTTTGATTTTATTTAATAATTAAAGCTTAATGTGAAAACAAAAAGTTGTTTACTCTCAAAGTATAGAGTAGGCAACTTTTTTAACAGATAAGTCAAAATTTATCTCATAGTCCATGTTTACAAATATACTTATATCGAATACAATATAGGTATACTTGTAAAAGAAGGTGAAGCTATGGATTATATTAAAAGAATTGAAAATATTATAGACAGGCAGAAAGGAACATTACTTAGTTTAGATTTGGATAAAAACAAAATTCCCAGAACTTATTTATCAATAATGGTGGCAGAAGGTAAAATAGAAAGAATAGGCAGAGGTATTTATGTGTTGCCAGATTTATTAGAGGATGAAATGTTTATTTTGCAAAAGAAATACCCTAATTTAATTTATTCCCATGAAACTGCCCTTTTCTTACATGAATTATCAGATAGGACACCTTTTGAATATTCTGTAACAGTCCCAAGTGGATATAAGGTTGTAAATGCCATAAGTGAAAAATCTAAAATTTATTATATAAAAAAAGATATTCACCTAATGGGTATGGTAGAAGGGAAAACATCTCTTGGGAATACCATAAAAACATATAATGTGGAAAGAACAATTTGCGATATATTAAGAAGCAGGAGTAGGATAGATATTCAAATATTTTCTGATGCCCTTAAAAGAGTAACAAAGAAAAGGAATTTAGATTACTCTTTACTTATGAAGTACGCAGAAAAACTTAATGTAGAAAAGATATTAAATACCTATATGGAGGTACTTATATGAGTAGAAAAGCCATGAGTTTAAAGGCTAAGATTAGGGACTTAGCAAAAGAAAAAGATATATCAGCCCAAGCTATACTACAAAACTATATGTTTGAAAGGTTTCTTGAAAGACTATCCAAATCTAATTATAAAAACAACTTTATATTAAAAGGTGGCATGTTAATAGCTGCTCTTGTGGGAATTGATAACCGTTCCACAATGGATATGGATGCTACGATTAAAAATTATCCTATAAACACAGATTCATTGAAAAAAGCAATTACAGAAATTTGTAATATAGAAGTGGATGATGATGTGAACTTTTCCTTCACGGGAATTGAACCCATAAGAGATGATGATATATATGGTGGATACAGGGTTGGGATTAAAGCAGATTACGATACTATAATTACT
>JALNWH010000173.1 GCA_023230985.1 Bacillota bacterium | reverse complement strand
TTTTTGTCTTTCCATTTTAAAATTATTAAAGGTTTTATATAGGTCATCCCAATTATTCCCTTCTTTATGGAAAAGCGTTTTTGCATATTCTATATCATAAGCCAATTGGTCTGCACATTTTTCCAAACCGTCCCCCATTAGGGCGACTTTATAGGCCTTTTCTAATAAATTCAGGCAGCCTGACAGTTCTATATCAACTAATTCTATAATTATTTTTGCCCATTTCGTTTTAATAAAGTCAAAATCTTTTGTGACTTTGTATTCTTCCACTCTTTTATTTAGCCATTCTTCAGGCCAAGGAGTGCTTTGAACGAAATTATATATCTCCAATACCATGTCCTTTAACTTATTATCGCCTTTGTTACCGCTGTAAGAATCCAACAGCTTATAGAAATTCTTTGAGCCTTCTTCATATTGGTTTTCAAATAGTTCTTCTATTGATTCAATCTTTAAAAGTACACTTTCTGTTTCATCTGCAATTCTAAAATCAGGTGCCAAACCCACCTTATGATAATTATTTTTCAAAACATCCATGCAAAAGGAATGTATAGTCGTTATTCCTGCCTTTGGTAATAGGAGCAGTTGCCGCTGCAATCTATGAGAATTGGGATTTTCCTCTATGGCTTTATCCAAAGCAAGGGCAATCCTTTCCCTCATTTCTGAAGCTGCTGCATTTGTAAATGTAACTATCAGCATATTATCAATATCAATGGGTTTATCATCACGAATAATCCTTCGGATTATTCTTTCTACCAAAACCGCTGTTTTACCGGCACCCGCGGCTGCCGCCACCAATAAGTCGCAATTTCTTTCATCGATAGCCATTTGCTGTTCGTCAGTCCACTTAATCAATTGCCTCACCTCCCAAGCCTTCTGTTTCCTTTTGTAAAAGCTCCCAGGCTTTTTCATTGTTCAATTCTTTTAGAAATCTATATTTATTTCCGGCTATATTCGGTTCAAACCGACATATGGAGGAATAAGGACAATGACTGCAAGGGGTACTCTTATTCTTTTTATAGGGTGAAATGGATATATTGCCCTTATAAATTTCTTTTGATATATCGTATAAAATATTCTTTGCGTAGGATTTGAGCATCTCAAATTGCTTAATTGTCGCTGCAGAAGAACCTTTACCCAAGGTACCATCATTATTAATTCTTGCAGGCAAAATCAGTGAATGGCCTTCTATGCTTTTATCCATTTGTCTGATAATATCCGCATCTGCCAATATAAGGCCCTTCATTTTCATTTCTCTCATTATTTCTTTTTCTATATCCATGTCTTCGTTTTTACCTTTTGTTCTGATTAAGGGCTCATCAAGCTTGAAATAAAAAAACCCGGCGGGCAAAACTTTATCAGCAATCCCTTCTATTCCTTTTTCCCAAATAGTACTTAGATATAGTATTAATTGCAATTGCAGTCCATAGTATAAATCCGATAGTCTAAAACTCTTACTTCCCGATTTATAATCAATTATCCTTACATAGTTTTTACCATTTTCTTTATATAAATCTATCCTGTCGATTCGCCCTGTAAGGACTATTTCTCCGCCGTCCGGCAGTATAAGCTTCATGGCAGGTAAACCTTCTCCGCCAAATTGCCCTTCATATATTATTGGCTCAAAATTACTTCTTTTGGCTTGCTCTACAATCAGCCAGATTGACCTTTTTACTACTCTCTTTAATCTTTCTTTCAGATACGCATATCTATTGGTACGCTTTAAGGGCAGCCCGGATGAACTTTCAACAATTTCTTCAACTAGTTGGTCTATCTTTTTATTGCTCCAATCCTCTTCTACGTCAGACCATTTTATATTTTCTTTTAGCAAATATTTCGAAAATAAATCTATGACTAAATGGAGGAAGCTTCCTATATCCGGTGCTTCCATGCTCATAATTCTTCTTTCTTTCGCTTTTAATCCATATTGTACAAAGTAAGAAAAAGGGCAGGATTTGTATCTTTCAAGTTTTGAAACTGAGGTATAATGTCTGTTACCGGTAATAAACTTGCCTTCACCCAGAGGTTCCTCCTCATTTGTATAGAATAACCCCTCAGCTATGTGACTTAATCTATATTTCCATTCCGGTCTTTTCATAAACCAAAGATAAACATTTCTCCATAAATCGGAATCTATGCTTTGATCTTCGGCTAAATTCCTTAAAGCTGATATAAGCATATTAAATGTAGGAATTGCTGATGTTATGTTATTTAGTCCCTTTTCTGCATCTATAACGGTACTTAGTCTTTCCATCTTGGGAAATATTCTTTTTAACTTGCTTATTATTGTGGATGGCCTAAGTCCCTTACCCTCTGAATCGCCTAGGGGATAGCTTATTATCAAAGAACCGCCGGCTTTTGTCAAAGCACTATATAATAAAAATTGTTCGTCAAAGGCTTGGGTTTTGGTATCAGGAGCCAATTCCAAGCCTAGTTCCCTTAAAGCATTTCTATCTTTATCCGATAACATTCCTTCATCCTTTGATACAGCAGGGAGAATACCATCGTTTGCACCAAGAATAAAGAGAATGTCTATTTCGTGGCTTCTCCACCTGTCTATACTTCCTATTAGTACTTCATCTATAGCATGAGGTATTAATCCCATGCTATGCTCTGAAAAACCTAAATCCAATGTATCGTAGAATTCCTCTAATTTTAGTTTTTCATCGCCGCTTACCTCCACTATTTGGTCTAATATATCAATAATCATATCCCAAATCTGTTTGTATTCTTCAGCTATCTCCAATTCGTTTTGTTCTTTATATTTAGCTCCCAGTTCTTCTATCCTTTCCGGTACCTTTATATCACATAAAAATTCGTATAAGTATTGACAAAGGTCCCTTGCCTTTTTTGAAGATTTCACTTTTTCCTTAAATATAATTATAGGTTCAATCACAGCTAGCCTTATATCATTTATTCTATTAATAATTTCCAGTTCTTCTTTTCCCGGTTCACTTGCTTCAATGGAATATTCTATTCTGTAATCCCAAGGCTCTTTTTGAAACCATTTGCTACCCCTTATACCGTTTGCCAAAACATAGTTTTCAAGCATATCAATATCTTGAGGGCTTAGCACTGAATTGTAAGTTCTAAATAAAAGCCCTGTCTTTAAATACCTAAAAACGGATTCATAACTGAAATTCTTAATAAGAATCTGAAGTGTTGATAAGACCAGTAAGGTTAATGGGTGTTCCGTTACCGCACGCTTTTTATCAATAAAAAAAGGTATATTATACTGGGGAAAAATTATCCTAATCAGCTTTTCATAATCATCTAAATTCCGCATTACAACGGCCATATTTTTATATCTTATTTTTTTACCTCTACAAAAATTTACAATATATTCTGCCGTGTTTTCAACTTCATTATAAAGATTGGCAGCAGATATAACCTTAATATCATCTGTATTTTTGCTATATACTTCATATGGATATTTAAATAGGTTTTCTTCCATATGAGCAAGTGTCTTGCTATTTTTAAACCTCCAAGAAATATCCGACTTTAATGCAATAGGTTTTTCTATTTCTATATTGGCATCCCTAGCAATTGCAATGAGTTTATTCCCAGTATTTTTAATAGAAGAAAAGACATCAATATCTTGGATTTGTTCACAATCCATAAGGCAATCGGTACAAAGACTTACATTTACACGCTTGGTTACTTGGAGTAACTTTGCTATTATTAAATCTCCAAGGGATATCCGACTTTAATGCAATAGGTTTTTCTATTTCTATATTAGCATCCCTAGCAATTG
>JALNWH010000172.1 GCA_023230985.1 Bacillota bacterium | reverse complement strand
GAAACCTAAGCCGACGTCCTGTCGGCTTTACGGACTTTTTAACAAAGGCTTCGCTGAGACCTGTAACCAAAATGCATAAAGTATGCTGCGCCTATCTATGCAACTCTCTTTGTATTCGCTATCTCCACAATGCTGCCCGTATAATATACTACACGTCATTTATTAAAAAAGCTTATATATTTGATTAAGATTGCGTTGTGAAGAGGCTTAAAATCTGTTAGCGCAGTGAAGGATTAGTTGCGTCAACTGTTTGAGCAAAGCGAGTTTTGGCGCAACCCGGAACAAGCTTACAGATTATTAGCCTTGGAACTCAGCAATCGAATCAAATGATATATGCTTTGATATAACCGAATGTAGCTATGAAGTCTACTATGTAACTCTCGTTGAACATTATGCATAATATACTTCGGCATGAATCTGAATCATATATGCTTTGATTCCAACTCCCCTATGGAATAATACTCCTTTAGAATCAAATCAATAGTGCTCTCCAAGACCTTTTTTTCGTCTTCATCTCCATTTTCCGAATAAAGCTCAATAAGCCTGATGGCGATTCCTTCAATTTCTTTGCACTCTTCATAATCAGGAATCTTAAGATCCATTACTGTGTTAGGATAATAATCATATATGCCGGAGCCCATCTTTTTGGCAAAAAGCTTAAAATAAAATTCATATATGCTTGAATTTAGCACTCCCAGCAGAAATGGCAATGTATAACCTTCCGCATCATCTTTTAAAACAAAAGAATAAACATCGGCGCTACAAAAATTTCCTTTTGTATCTAAGGCAAACCTATTACTCTTGCTTTTAAAGGGATATACAATTTTATCCTTTAAAAACAATTCCGGCTTTCTTCCCCACTGCAGCTGATGCCATAACCTTATGCCCTTTATACATTCCCTTCGCCCTTCCAATCGTTCTTTATATTTATAAATATGCATTATACTATTAGGATATTTTAAGGGCTCATCTATCAAATCTGAATATATCAATTTATAATTGCTTTCTTTTATCACATACTTGTCTACATGAGAATTCTTTATCCAAGGTTTAAGCAAAGACTTCTCAATATTAAGACTGTTTGCGTATTTCTCCTCAAGGACAAAAGCTTTATCGCAACCGGTAATTATACCTTGAAAGCTATTCACTATATCACCAAGACGAATGCTGCTTTTTGATTCAATTTTATCTAAAAATTCTTTTTTATCATGGGAAATTAGTATCCACCTTTCATCTAAAAGGCTATCTTGCTCAACAGTAAATACCTCAAAATCTCCTTCTTTTATCCGTTCCAATTTTTCTTCTTTTGGCTTCCATATGTTAATTTTATTCTTTTCCATTTTATCCGGTGATAATATAAAGATTCCTGTGGCAATTCCTATACCGGGGAAAACCTTCTTGCCTTGAAAATCAATGATTTGAATTATCCTGCTATTTTCTTTTAAAAAAATTCTTAAGTTTCTTCCAGTAGGGCTTTCCATAAAATAACGTGATGAAATAAAAGATATCAGTGCTTTTTGATTGGCTATTTCCATTGCCCTTTGATAAAAGCAATAGGAGAGATCTGATTTATCATAGAAAACTTCTTTGTAATTATCTAATAACCATCTTTTATAATCCATAGAAAGCTCCTTATGTCCTACATAAGGGGGGTTTCCTATTATATAATCAAACTTTGTAGACCAGAATTCATATCGCTTTAGGATTTTTTTCGCCTTGTCTTCATCAACATAGGACACTGTTTTCTCTTTATTATTTTTTATGCTATATACAAGCCTATTCTCCGATAATTCATTAAGTATTTGCTCTTTATTATAATCTTTTTCCCAACGTATCAAGCTATCGCAGTATATGATATTTAACTCGTGGGGAAAATCCTTCTTGTCTTTTACCCTGAGGCCGATCATGCAAAGCCATAGCGCTCTATCATCTATATCCGCACCATATATACAGTGCTTTAGAATATGATAGTGTATATTATCTTTTTGCCAGTAACTTGTGCCATCTAATTCTACCGGCTCTCCCTCTTTATAAACAATATAATTATTTGCTGCAAATTTTTCTCTAAGCGCCGGCAAGGCATGTTCAAACTTTTCTTTTAAAACATCATAAGCTTTTAATAGAAAAAACCCGGCACCGCAAGCAGGGTCCAATATCTTTATAAAAGGATTTTGAATAATATCCGCTTTTGTTATTGTATTTTTTAAAATAAAATCAATAATAATATCCGGTGTATAATACTTACCGTGAGCTTTTTTTATGTCTTTATCCAGTGATTGCTGATAAAATTTTCCTAGGCTAAACTCGCCTTCTAAAGGCTTTAACATCTTTTCCATATCAATCACCTACCGGCATATTCTAATTTGTTGCCTTCAATCCAACTCCTAATCACCCACTCTTAAACTGCGAGATCCATGTTTTAAAGCTTATTCTTTTTTATATTATACAACACTATTTAAATCCTATCAAAGCCATCGAATGTCATGCAATCTTATTTATATATATATCCCACCTAAATCGAAGGATATTGCCAATTAACGTGCAAGATTTATTGCAGCGCAGGCAGAAGACAACTTTGCAATTATGGGCATCCCTATAATCGATATGAATTGTGCTGAAAGCACAACAAAAATTAGTGCTACCGGATAGGTTGCAGCATATCCGGTTGTAACGTCATCATCTGTATCGGAAATTTGCATTAATGCACCTAATGCAGGTGTGCTTGTCATTCCCCCGCAAATTGAACTTAACGCATTAAGTGTGCTTAGATGAAAAATTTTGATAGCTATAATATAACCGATTATCATCGGAAACACAGTCATAACTATACCCCATAAAAATAATATAATACCATATTGCTGCAATGTTTCGATGAACCCTACACCGGCTTTTGTACCCGCTCCCATTAAAAATAATGCCAATCCGAATTCTCGTGCCGCATCAAGGGTTCCTTTTGGCACTTTTAAAGATATGTTACCGATACGTCCAAAGTGGCTAAAAATCAAACCTATGGCTAATGGTCCGCCGGATATCCCCAAACTAAATTGTGTACCGTAGGGCAATGGAATAGTAATTTTTGCAATTAGAATTCCTAAAATCGCAGTAACTGCAAGAGGGAAAAATCCATAGGGTTCCACATCAAAAAGCTGACTTTTTTTTATTTTATCATCTATAACACACATTTCCTCAACAGCTTTATGATTCTTGTTTTTAAATATTTTCGGTACTACCTGAACAAATAACACCACACCGACAACACCAAAGGGGTATGCAATACCGTAGCCAATAGATGCAGCGGCATCTTTCGTCGCTTCCATAGCTGCTGCAAGTCCCGGTGTGCTTGTTAATGCGCCGGTCATTAGTCCCACGGCTAAAGGTGTTGGTATCTTAAAAGTGAAAATACACAAAACACAAACTGCCGCTCCCGTGAGTATGATTAGAATACCCAAGACAATATATGCCATCGCCTTGCCCTTGAAATTTCTAAAAAATGTAGGTCCCGCGATAAAGCCTACCGAGGTAACAAAAATCGTAAGGCCTAATTCTTGAATTATTGAAGGAAGCACCATCCCAAAATGACCAAATATCAAAGCAACAAGTAAAATGCCCGAGCTCCCCAGTTTCAAACCGCACAATTTCAAACTGCCTAAACAATATCCCAAAGCTAATATTAAAAAGACGGTAAGTATGTTTGTCATTTTAGTTTCCCCCAATATCCTGTAAGTTTAAAAATGTTTCTTATTTATATAATTATGATATCATGAAAATCGCACCATTTGAAATAAATTATTGATATTTGGTTACTGTTCACACATGTATATATTTACACCCTT
>JALNWH010000171.1 GCA_023230985.1 Bacillota bacterium | reverse complement strand
TATAGCTCCTCTCTGGATGTGGTATGTAGTCCCATATTAGTTATATTATACCACATTCCAGTGAGGAGTTATATAGAAAATTATTGCTAGACCCGTTGAAATTCTAGGGTTTTGAGTTTCGCAATTAATAATATATAACATTGGATGTAAGGAGGTATTAACGTATTATGAGAGGAAGTATTTTTAGAACTATAAAATTGCTTATACTTATAAATATATTCCTGGTTCCATTTATAATCGCAGTTCAAAATATTATCATACGCTTTATCATAGGTCTATTCATAGGTTTTTCATTTATTTTATTATTGTCATTCAGCAGTAAAATAGAAAGTTTATGTAAAAAAGAATAATTAATAATGCAGAAAGGCATTGGTAAGTTCTAACCTATCAATGCCTTCTTCATTGATTCATTGGAGTTTACTATTTTTAGTTTTGTAGTTTTTTATATAATCCCAGTATGTCTTTACTTCATCCCATTCTAACATTTCAAAGATGCTCTCAATATAATCATAAAAATCCTTGTATGCCTTGAGGATATGAGGCCGCATTTTTCCTCTTAGATGTGGCAATGAACAATTGCAAAATACTAAATCCCTTAGGACTAGAAACTCTGCTATACTTGTTTCTAAAATGATTTCCTTTTTACCATATGGCTCGGCCATTAAGATAAGCAATTTAGTCATTATCATCTCTGTATTACTGATATTTTCTTGAATTGCAAAGTTATTTATTACTTCTTCTTCAAAACTTAAAACTTCACGATGTCTGTCTACCTGCTGTAATAAAGTGAATAATAATTTCTTAGGAATCATAATTTGAATGTTTTCCTCATTGAGTTTCGCATAAACTTCTTCCGCCTTCAAAAGCATATAATGAGCCCTCCCTATTATTATGAAATCCCTGTTTACAAAACTCCACTATAATATAAAGAGGGCTATATACTCTTTTCAAGTTTTATGGTTCGTTAGATGAACGGTTCTATTTCTTGTTAACGGGGCTGAAGCACTAAGAACAGATTCAATTTTGCAGCGGTTGCCATGCTATTAAGCAATTTTTTATTTGCTTTGAGGCATAAAATAAAAATATTGCACAAAACAAGTAATTTAATATAGTATCGTTCTACTTATTATGCAAAGATACTCTA
Organism: Bacillota bacterium; assembly: GCA_023230985.1. GTDB lineage: Bacteria > Bacillota > Clostridia > Lutisporales > Lutisporaceae > JAAYKT01. The sequence continues at coordinate 2,783 of JALNWH010000171.1, read as the reverse complement.
CCTCTTTATAAAAGAATATTTATAATATACATATTGTTCTGATTTATTTGGCTCAAAGTATACTTGAAATAATTTTTTATCTTCATCTTGCAAAAATACCGATTTTGCCCCAATTGATTTATTAATATCAGAAACGTATATTTTGCCTTCTCTCAAAATGTATATTTTTGTTTCAGGGATTGTTCCTGAAGTTGAAACAATCTCCTTTTTACCATCATCGTCTAAATCAACTTCCATTGTATGTCCATCTATCTGTATTATGTAATCTTCCGTCTTTTCTTCAACAAACCAGTAAAATGCCTGCGCATAATTTGCACCCAATATTCCATAAATTTTTACTGCCTTCTTTCCAAACACCTGAACTTCAGCAATTCCCATTAAATGGTCTGGTGTGTTCTCCATTGACACTTGACCTATATAATAAGATTTATCATTTAAATTAATTCCACCATTAATTTGGCCATTTTCATTATCCGTAAAGAGAAATGCGCTAAGTCTTTTATTGATTATTTTTTCTACAATAATTTTATTAACATTATTCAATTGCAGATTTTCTAGTTTTGTATTGCTTATTTCAAAAAATTCTAATGGATATGTGTTATCTTCTTTATTACATCCATTGAGTAAAGAAGTTAAAATTAATAGTATAACTAATAACTTAAGTTTCATCATCTTCGACCCCTATGATAATCTTTTATTTTTTGCTAACCCTTTTCTTCGACACATAATCCTATAGAAGCATGCAGTCACCTAAAACCCTAGAATTCCTATATATCATACCATAAAATAACATTCGTTAGAATATGCATGTTATTCTATCTACTAGTTGGCAAAATAAGGATTTTTGAGTCTATTTTATGTATAATAATATCAAGAAATTAGTGTTTTATTTTGTAATGTTTCGCTATTTTAAAATTTCGGACTATTAAGATGAAATAAAAAGGCTCTGTATATACGCAGAGTCTTTATTTCATCTTTGAATCAAGCGCTTAACACTATAATAAAAACTTAGTTTTCAAAATCTGTTTCCTTCAGAGTTGATGATTTTTTCCAAGTTTGATATGCATCAATATTATCCTCTCTATCCTCTACCACTGCAGTTTTATAATACCTACTGAAATATTCGTGCTCAATAAAGTCGTCTTTATCAGTATTTATTCGAAGATAAATTTGTGACACACGCTGTTTCCAGCCAACTTTACACGCTATTTCATCCATGTTTTCTACAGTAGTAAATGATTTCACTTTTTCCAGGATAGTATCGAGCGTTTCCTGCGTTGGTTCTTTTGTCATATTAACTTTATAAATTACGGCAGGACGTCTAAAACTGATTTCAACACTCTTTATCGCATTTGAAATTCCCATTAAATCCTTTTTAAAAGCCCTGGAAAAATTAGTGCTTACATTATGCTCGATACTGCAGCCAGTTGCCGTCATTAATAAGGACAGAATCAGCAGAATACATAATACAGGCTTTTTCATCGTGTTTCACCCCATAATAGTATATTTCCTCTTGATAACCATCAACTCTTACTGGTTAAATTCAGGAAACTGTATTTCAATTATCTCGCATAGCAATAAAGGCACCCATGTCCGCAACTCTGTCCACTGTATGCTCCAATATCTCTTGACCTGGTACATCCGCATTCTTTTCTTCGCCCTGCATCTTTTGCATGGGATGCTCTTTTACCGAACAATGCTTCAAGATAGGCCCCATCTATACAATGCCCCTTCTTCACCCCAGGTACTCCTTCAATGATGGGGCTGGTACATGTATAAATAGTAGTCCCATATTTATCTGCAATTTCCACTAATTGGCTTACTAATTCAATCTGCTGTTGCTGTGAAGGAATTAAATAGGTAAACTTCGATGCTTTCATTCTTTGTTCCACTTTTTTATATAAGCAAAGAAAACTAATGGTACAGCGATTTACCCCAAAGGAAGAAATATCCCTGCATAAAGCCTCAAACACCTTTAGCCTTGCTCTTTCAAAGTTATCTGGTGTCGGACTTTGCTCTCCCTTGATACTAAGAATAATAGGGTCAAATCTCCAGTTTATTTGTTGTGGAGAATACCTTTCTGCCAATTGCTCCATCTGTCTTAGTGTTACATTTGTATCAACAACATTTGGTTCCAGAAATTTGGAGTAGCCTGTGATTGTAAACTGAAAGTACAGATTATACAGCGACAAATATCCAGGGTTCTTAAGTACATTGGCAAACGACTTTGACCACAGGCATATGGAATGCACCCTTTCAGGAGCCAGGTCCACCATGTATGTTGACTTATTGTAAGGATTTTTTACCATTACATATTTATTTTTCAAACTTTCCTGAAGCCAATCATAATAAAATGCGGGAATATCCGTTCTTCTGCTGCAACTTATTATCTCAAGCATCGGTTTTGGATAATGCCTCCATAAAAAGTTTTTGTTTTCGGTGTGTGTAAAATATTTAATACTATAATTTTATATATCCGCCATGAAAAGACAATCTATATATTTCAATACCATCAAAGTATATTGCCTCATTCCCGTTAAACTCAGATATATCTCCCTGCCATGAACATTTATAAACAAACCTACCCTGTTCAAATAAAGCAGGTCCTCTGAATGGATTTTCAACAGGAACTGCCCTTAATGCACTTTTCAAGCATTTGCTGAATCCTGATGGAATTTCGTCAACGAGCATCTTCCCATAGTAATTCATCCCCCACATGGGCTTTTGATTTTCAAATACCACTTCTTCACCAATAAAATCAGCGCTCCCGAAGTAAGAGTCTA
>JALNWH010000170.1 GCA_023230985.1 Bacillota bacterium | reverse complement strand
TTTGGTAATCCTTTAAGATACCAAATAATATGTTTTCTCATTTCCTTTATTCCGTTATATTCTCCTTTAAGTTCTATCATTTTATTCATATGCCTTATAACCATATTTATTCTTTCCTCTATTATAGGTTTGGGAAGCATTTCACCGGTACTTAAATATGTAGAAATTCTTTTAAAAATCCAAGGATTGCCGTGAGCGCCCCTACCTACCATAATACCATCACAATTTGTATCTTTAAAAATCTTTTTTGCGGTTTCCGGTACAAATATATCCCCATTGCCAATAACGGGAATATTAATTGCATTTTTTACTTTTTTAATTATGTCCCAGTCTGCCTTACCGCTATAAAACTGTTGTCTTGTTCTACCATGTATGGTTACTGCTTTTGCCCCTTTTTCCTCTGCTATTTGTGCTAAATCAACAGCGTTAATGCTTTCATCGTCCCATCCCTTCCTAATCTTAATCGTTACAGGAATGGTCACTGCCTTAACTACAGATTCAATTATCTTACCAGCCAAATCAACATCTTTCATGAGGGCACAACCATCACCATTATTAACAATTTTAGGAGTAGGGCAACCCATATTTATATCAATTATGTCAGCCCCTGCTTCCTTCATTTGCACAGCCGATTCAGCCATAATTTCAGGACTATTCCCAAAAATCTGCATGGCTATGGGTTTTTCATCTTGATGTATTTGCATCAGCTTATACGTATTATCATTTTTATAGTGCAGACCTTTCGCACTTATCATTTCTGTATATACAAGTCCGCATCCAAATTCTTTACAAATCAATCTAAAGGCCATATCTGATATTCCTGCCATAGGAGCTAGAAATATATTAGTTTCGGTTTTAATATTACCTATAAGCATGGGGCCTCCTTAAGGCTCTATTTCCTTATTTCTATCATATATTATCCTTAAGCCTTCCAAAGTTAGAAGGTTATTAACAATATCTATAGTCTCGGATTCCGAAGCTATTAACCGCGCAAAACCACCTGTAGCTACAACTTTTGTATTTCCATTGCCTAATTCACTTTTCATGCGTCTTACTATATAGTCTACTTGACCGGCAAAGCCAAAAATTATTCCGGCTTGCATACTGTTTATTGTGTTTTTACATATTACCGTATTTGGCTTTATTAACTCCACTCTTGGTAATTTAGCAGTTTTCTGAAATAGAGCATCCATAGATATCTGAATTCCGGGTGAAATTGCACCCCCTAAATAATCACCGTTTTCTGATATAGCGCAAAATGTTGTAGCTGTGCCAAAATCAACTAAGATAAGGGGGCCGCCATATTGCTCAAATGCCGCAATAGCATTAACAATCCTATCTGCACCTACTTCCCTTGGATTCTCATATTTTATATTCATCCCCGTCTTAATCCCGGGACCCACCACCAAAGCCTCTTTGCTAAAAAATTTTCTTACCATATGTTGTAATGTATACATGATAGTTGGTACAACAGAGGATATTACAATATAGTTAACTTCTTTCATATCATAATCGCAAAAACCAAATAAATGATAAATCATTAAACCGTATTCATCCGATGTTTTTTTTGCATCAGTTTTAATTCTCCAATAATCAAGGAGCTTTTTGTCTTCGTATAATCCCAATACTGTATTCGTATTACCAACATCTATAACCAGTATCACAGGCCATCACTCCTTCTTTATTTAATATAAGCCAGGCATTTTGCCTGGCTTTTTTAAACCTTTTTAATTTTCTTAAGCGCAGCAACAACTGCTGTAACAACAAGGATTGCAACTATTATTTCGGGAATACCATTAGCGGTTGCTATTCCTAAAATCAGGGCACCGGCCCTTGCCTTTTCCTGTCCCAAGGCTTCTGCAAATTGGGCGCCATAGATTAGATAAATCATACCTAAGACCCCAATTGTATTAGTTAAGGTACCAATAGCTGCAGTAACGGAAGATTTTTTTGTCATCTTATAAGTATAATATGCTGTAAGTCCGATTAATACTCTCGGCAAAACAGCGACTAAAGGATTAAGAAAAACAAAAGAAGTAATTGTTGGGGCCATGACAGCTTGTATCATGCTGAATATACCAAATATTAAACCTATCCCCGCTCCGACCAAAGGTCCTTCTATGATTGCACCAATTATTACAGGTAAATGCATTATCGTAGCTTTCGTAGGGCCTACCGGTATAAAACCTAAAGGTGTACTTCCTAATAGTATAGAAACCGCTGCCAGCATACCTGTAACCGCCATTTTCCTAATTGAATTATAAGATTTTACCTTTTCACTATACATTTTTGCACCTCCGTTCCGATTCGCTAAGGATATCGGACGATAATTTTATCGTTTTTTTAGTCCGATCCATTTAAGATATCGGCCAAAATAATTCTATCATCATTTATTATTTAATACAACAAGTTTTATTTATTCAGAATCTTCAGCAATATTTCTAGTTATTGTCCATATCTCATTTTTTCTAATAGTTACTTATTATATTTTCTACAATAGTCAAATTTCAAGGTAACTACTTCCATATAGATAAACATATAGTTATATCTTACATTCCCCGATATATTTATAAAGTATACTTAGGCTACGACTTCTTCATACATATCCATAAATACCTCTAACAGAAACCTCCCCTGATACAATCTCTATCTCTTCTCCATTTTTCAAAATCACTACAAGTTGGCCTGAATTATTTATGTCCTTTGCAAATCCAAGTTGCTCTTCATCATTATGTATAATCCTTATATCTTTCCCTAAAGTTATGCTCAGTTTTTTATAACTGCTTATAATATTTGTAATATCTAATTTTCTTACTAGATCCAAATATAGTTTTTCAAAATTCAATATAATTTTAGACAATAAAAGCTTTCTGTCAATGGTTTTTCCGGCTTCAATTTTTAAGGATGTAGCAGTATTTAATCCCCTTTTTGTAAAACTAATCTTATCTATATTTGTGTTAATGCCAATGCCTACTATTAAATAGTTTATTGCATCTATTTCAGCCCCCATTTCCGTTAGAATGCCACAAACCTTTTTACCATTTACTACAATATCATTAGGCCATTTAATCAAGGCTTCTAAGTTAGTAACTTCTTTTATCGCTTTTGCCACAGCATAGGCTGCAATAATAGTTATTTGCATAGCTTGTTCGGGTTTCATATCCGGTTTTAACATTATCGATACCCAGATACCTTTTCCTTTTGGTGATATCCAGCCTCTTCCCATTCTACCCTTACCTAATGTTTGTTCTTCCGCAATTATTAAAGTACCTTCTATAAAACTGTCAGCAGCAACCATTTTTGCATAGTTATTCGTTGAATCAACAGATTCCATAAATATTATCTCTTTACCAACTATTTCAGTATCAATTAGCCTTTCTATTTCTTTAGGGTACAGAATATCGGGTGCTTCAATAAGCTTATAACCTACTTTCGTAGAAGATTCTATAATATATCCCTCTTCTTTTAGTTTTTTTATATGCTTCCAAATGGATGTCCGAGAAACACCTAGTTTTTTACTCAATTCCTCACCGGAAAGATATTCGGCACTGTTTTCCCTCAATTCTTCCAAAACAGTCTTTTTCACAAAAATTCTCCTCTTGCATTTGATACTTCTATTATATATCAATTCCCCAGAATTTGAAGTATTTAAAATACCATATCGCTTCGCATACATTATCAATGTGTATCATACCTGCATTTGCCAAAAATATAAGCATAAAAGATAAAGTTCGCTCTTTATGCCGGTGTATATTATACAGCAACAGAGTTACGAAACCTAAACTTCTAAACTTATTCCGGGCGAAATCAAAACATCCCCGTTACATTAAATAGAACCAGTTTATAATAAGCCCTGCCCGTGCCATGATTTCGCTTTTCCTCCATTTCGTTAAGAAGTTATACGGTTTCTCCACAATGCTGCCCGTATAATATACATCACGGCATCTACGAGAAAGCTTATATAT
>JALNWH010000169.1 GCA_023230985.1 Bacillota bacterium | reverse complement strand
CTTTACCTTTTCACCGGCTATAGCACCGTCCACAAATACTGTAAAACCTTCAATCTTGCCCACACCCATTCCCTCATGAGTTTGACTTGTTATCTCTATAATATAATCTTGGTTTTTTTTAATACTATTACTTTCACCCATTATTATCGTCTCCCACCTCAAGCTACCAAATCGATAATATCCAAATTTAAATCTTCACTAATACACTTTTTCAAATATGTAGTATAAAATAATAAATTACAACCTTATCAAATCAATAAACATTTCAAAACCCGTCTTTGCCTCTTCCATGCTGCGATCATTGTATAACAAAGAATGGTTAAAGCCTTCTATGAATAATGAGCACAATTCTCCGTCAATATCAGGTTTGATTTCACCGTTTTTAATTCCTTCTTCAATAAAATTTTTGAATATATCATGAATACTGCTTCTTAACGTTTCAAATCCCGGCTTTAATGCAATGGTTTCTCGTAATCGCATACTCATGCGACGATATTTAAAACAATCTTTCATCAACTCATAAAATACTTCTTCTATTTTTTTTATTGCTGATGTTTCATTTTTAAGTTTAATTTGAATAAACTCGTTGAGATCTTCTAATTCACCGCTATAGATTGCGATAAGCAAACTTTCCTTTGAAGGGAAATAGTTAAAAAAAGTAGTATAGGAAACATCAGCCAACTCTGATATTTCATTAATCGTAGCATTATCAACACCTTTTTCTTCAAAGAGCTGCTGTGCCGCTCTTAAAATAGTGTATTTGCAATCCAGTTTTTTTCTTTCACGCCGTGTTAAAATTAAAATATCTTCCATAAAAATATGTTCTCCTTTTTGATACTATATAATTAGATTAATAATTGCAAAAGCTCTATATTTTTTAGTATATCATATATTGTACTACCCATTAAAATTATTTATTTCCACTATTTCTCTATTCTAAATAATCTGAAAAAGTTTGACTGACATAAAAATATAGTATATTATTAAACTATCAGTACATAATTATATATCACTACATAAATTATTTCACTTATTTTATAAAATATTTTTAAGAAACGGGGATGGTGTCAAATGAAGGTCATTGCCTATGACATTGGGACTACGGGCTTAAAAACTTGCTTATTCAACATTTCCGACAAGGAAAGTGTACAGCTTATTGATGGTGAAGTAGAAGATTATGGACTTTATATTTTGGAAAATGGCGGTGTAGAGCAAAACCCCACAGAATGGTGGGATGCTATGGGAAAGAGCACTAAAAGATTGCTTGAGAAAACAGGGACTGACAAAAGTGAAATCCAAGGTATTTCTTTTTGCTCCCAAATGCAGACTTTGGTCATGGTTGATAAGGAAGGTGCTCCCCTACGACCGTCTATGAGCTGCATGGACACCCGTGCTGACAAACAATTTGCACGCTATATGAAAAAGGGTATTCAAGTAGAAGGACTCAATTTGTATAAGGTTTTCCGCTTTTTGCAAATAACCGGTGTCGTATCTGCCAGTACAAAAGATCCGCTATGGAAATATCATTGGGTGAAAGAAAATGAGCCGGAAATTTTTAAGAAAACCTATAAGTGGTTGGATGCAAAAGAATATCTGACCTGCCGGGCTACAGGCAATATGAGAGTCAGCAGAGATGTGGCCAGTGCAACATTTGTATATGATGTAAAAAAAGGCTGTTGGAGCAAAGAACTGTGCAAAATGCTTGATATCGATATGAATCATCTTCCTGACCTTTGCGATTCCACGGACAAAGTAGGTGCCCTTTTACCGAAAGCTGCCGAGGAGCTTGGTTTAGCCTCCGGGACTCCGGTCTTCTCCGGTGGTAGTGATGTTAGTCTTTGTCAAGTTGGTGCAGGCTGTTTGGAAGTAGGAGATGCTAATTTTTATTCCGGCACATCAGGCTGGGTCTGCACTACTGTAGACAAGCTGCACTTAGATTTGGGCAATATTATCGGAGCCTTGGTGGGGGCTGATCCGGACACCTATTGCTATATTGCGGAGCTAGAAACTTCCGGCAAATGTATGGAATGGGTAAAGGATCGTATTGACCTTCCGGAAATGGACTATGACGGCTTGATAGATTATATTAAGAACACTCCCGCCGGAAGCAATGGCATCGTATTTTCTCCTTGGATGCATGGCAATAGATGCCCTTTTGAGGATCCTTATGCTAAAGGGTTATTCTTTAACTTAGGTCTACATAATAGGGGAAGCGATCTGGTAAAGGCTGTTATCGAAGGTGTATGTTTACATATGCGATGGATGCTGGAAGCAACGGAGAAAACCTTTAAAACCTCTCCAAAGGTCAGGTTTACCGGCGGGAGTGCCATTTCCTCTACCATCAGTCAGATTCTCGCAGACGTTATCGGCAGAGAAGTTGAAACTATTGAAAACCCACGTCATGTTGGAGCTATGGGAGCTGCCGCACTTATGGCCGTCAGCTTTGAACTCATTTCTGATATCAAGGAAATAAAAAAGATTATCAAAGTAAAAACTACATATAAACCAAATCCGGAGAATAATGCTGTTTATAATAAAATATATCCGGTTTTTAAAAACCTTTATAAAGACAATAAAAAATCCTACAAAGCACTTAATTCATGAGAAAAATATTTATGAGGTGATTAATGATGATGAAAAAAGGTTATAGCGTTTCCAAATGGCCTGATGTAAACCTAATCAACAAAAAAATGGATAAACTGATTAATGATAGGCTTTACGAAATCAAGCCGGAGGCAATGGAAAGATATCTATCCTATTTTGAAACAAAATGTAAAAAATCCAAAGCTATGAATGAAGAAGCCAGAAATTATATACCGGGAGGTGTACAGCATAATCTCGCCTTTAACTATCCTTTCCCGTTAACCATAGACAGGGCGGAAGGAGCTTACCTATATGATATAGACGGTAATCGTTATGTAGATTATTTGCAAGCCGGCGGCCCTACCATATTGGGCAGCAATTATAAACTTGTGAGGGAAAAGGTCATTGAAGTGCTGCATAAACATGGACCTGTTACAGGATTGTTTCATGAATATGAATTAAAACTGGCAAAACTTATAAGAGAGCATATGCCCTGGGTAGAACAATATCGTTGCTTTGCCAGCGGAACCGAAGCAGACATGGCGGTAATTCGTGTAGCCAGAGTCTTTACAGGAAAGAAAAAGATAGTAAAAGCAGGGGGTGCTTATCACGGATGGAGCGATCAATTGGTTTACAGTCTCCATATACCTTATACCAAAACTTACGAAGCTCACGGAATTCCCGAAGAAGCAACTATTCATACTAAAGAATGTTATCCCGGTGATATAGAATCCTTACGAAAAGTATTGGAATCCAATGAAAAAGAAGGGGGAACAGCAGCTGTAATTATCGAACCTTTTGGACCTGAAAGCGGTACTAGAATGACCCATTTTGATTATTGTGCAAAGGTAAGGGAGCTCTGTGATGAATTCGATGCACTATTGATCTTTGACGAAGTAGTGACAGCATTTAGGGCAGGACCAGGCGGAGCACAAGGTTATTTCAATGTAAGGCCTGACCTTACCGTGTTTGGAAAAGTTGTATCCGGTGGATTCCCAATGGCGGGAGGCGTGGGTGGTCGAGAAGACATAATGAACTGCATGGCGGCAGGAGTTAAAGCGGGTAAAAAGCGTGCCTATGTAGGCGGTACTTTGACAGCTAATCCCCTTAGCTGTGCTGCAGGATACTATGCCATTAAAGAAATCATTGAGCAGGATGCTGCAGTAAAAGCAGGAGAAAACGGAGATAAGCTATGCGCAGGTATAGAAAAATTGATTGATAAATATGAGTTACCCTTTGTAGTATGGAATATGGGTTCAATCATTCATTTTGAAGTATCGGGTGTGATGTACCTCTCAGTACAAGACCCGGATATATTTAAAAAGATTCCTCAAAGACAGCGTAATATTGAAGAATTCGGTGCCGCATTGACAGCCAACGGTG
>JALNWH010000168.1 GCA_023230985.1 Bacillota bacterium | reverse complement strand
CACGGCAAAATCATGAACCCATTTCCTTCCTAAACACTTTATTAAGTGTTTAATAAAAATGCCCTGCAGCATTATAAATATGAGAAAGGACATATTTTTAGTGAAATGGGCTCAGGCTCTACCGAGATGGTATCAGATCTGACCCGAGCGGATTGTTATAAACAAGCTAATTAAGATATGACAAAAAACCAGATATCCCTTCGTAAGGTAATACCCAGTACCAATTAGCCTGATATAAATAAACTATTGTAGTTTACTTTTAAAATTTAAATCAAAAACTTTTGTTCTATACTCAACATCTAGCGATGCTGTCAACCTTTTCATATTTGCACTTAACTTTGGATATAATTCTTTTTCATTACGGACCATGTTAAGAACAATTCTTTTTGCTACAGCTAAGTTTTCTGGAGCGTAATCTTTTCTCGTTTTATTGGCATCATCCTTAAAAGTGACATCTAAGCTCCAATGTACACTTTCTATCCCCCAGTGTCCTCTTACTGCTTTCTTGAAATCATTGATATTTCTGATACTTCCTATGAAGTACTGGGTTTCTTCTGTTACTTTATCTTTTTGTGTTATTTTCCTGTAAACCATCCCAATGCCAGATAACCCCTTCCAATCCTTCTTGGCATCAACCATCCAATCAATATCCGTTGAATAGTAATATCTACGTTCTTCAATCCTGCCATGTCCTTTATCCATGGTCTTTGCATATTCTATTCCTGCTTTTTTACCCTGTTCTATATCAGCTATATCTTCTTTAAGGTCTTCATAATAGGCTATTACTTCATTATGAAGCGTTTCCTGATTACCTTTCAAACTGATTACATAATCAGCTTTTTTCTTCAAAATCTTTTCAACAATTTTGGTCTGACAGCCCATGGCATCGATTGTGATTATGCATCCTTCAAGGTACAATAAATCCAGCAGGTCAGGTATTGCAGTAATTTCATTACTTTTTTCATTAGTTTTTACCTGCCCTAGCACAAGATTATTAACATTACACCACGCACTGACTATATGTGTTATTTTCTCTCCGTCTCTCGAACCCCTCATAGTCTTTCCGTCTATGGCAACAATATCTCCCCCTTCTTCAGAGAAAACTGTCATCTCTTTTGTCCATGCAATAAAGCATTTTTCAAACTGCTTAGGATCTATTGCGTTGAGTACCCTGCGGAATGTTGAAATTGATGGAATTCCATTTCTAAGATATACATATTTCTTAAGCCACTCTTTATTTATATCTGCATTTGCCCATATATAAATCCCTTCTATCTCATCGATTTTACAAAATGCTGCAGATACTATGATAAAAAGGACATCAATTAGATCGTGCCATACTTTTCCCTCTTGTCTTATGTCTCTTAGCATCCCAAAGGTATCAAAAAAATTTCCCTTATATTGATTTATACTCATATTCATTCCTCCATAACATCTCAGTTTTAATTGGATTATATGGATTCTATTCGACATATTTTTGTTAAATCCTTTTGGGACAAATTGTAATTTATTGCTCGTATGACTTTTTATTCATTCATTTAAATATATAGCCTTATATACCACTAATTCCATTTTATTGCTTCATGATTTCGCCGTGCTTCTTAGTCTATTTGGTGTAAACTAATAAAAACTAAATAAATTACTGTAAATATTTTATACTAGGAGTGGGAGTTTTGATAAAAAGGAGTGAGCATATTATGTTCGTATATTATTTAATTGGTGCTGCAATAGGCAGTCTTATTGGATATCTTGTATTGTATAGATTAATTGGATGCTCAACGAGAGCATGTGCTATTACTGCAAACCCATATACTTCTACTATATATGGTATTATTTTGGGTATTCTTCTTACAAATATAATAGTCCCATCACAACTGCAATATTACATATCTGACTGCAAAGGAAGCAGGATTTGATTATCTTAGAGGATTTCTTGCACAGGATACAAAAGAGCTGGTCCAAAGGCCATTTCATTATGCCATTATATTAGGATTACCTATTCCCGAGAATCTGCGTGACAAGATATTAAAACAAGCTTAACCCATTGATATATAAGGGTTATAAAGAATTCAACATTTCATCTAAAAGGTGAAAATAAATATACAAAAAGTGCCCTAGAAATGGTATAATTAGAGTAGACAAAAACACTAAAAACCAAAGAAGAGGAGCACTTAATGACATGATTAATAAAATTGAATTCACAGCCAAAAACCTTACATCAAATGCAGGAGTTTTGCTACTTCTTAATTATACAGAAGAGCAAAGAATATTTCAAGACCTTAATGAAATGTTATCAGGGCAATCGCATCCATTATACACCAATATTGGTTTGTTCCAGTACCTTCAAAAGATAAGAATCATCCCACCCACATTTTAATCGTTTAGTTTTAATCCCTCTTTTACAAGTTTTCTCTTGTTTAAGTAAATTCAAGGTCATGTGACGAATAACATTCAGGTTTTCAGCACTATAATCCTTTCTTGCTCTGCTCTCATCTTCCCTGAAAGCAATGTCCAATACCCAATGGAGTGAATTTTCTATTCCCCAATGGCCTCTTTTATATTTAGCAAACTGTTCTGCAGTACAGTCCTTTATGCTATAAATTGCATAACTATAGTCAATGCTTGTCTTTTCACCTTCAGTCCTCTCAGATATACATAATCCAATGCCCTGAAGACCTTTCCAATCCGCCTTCTGTATAAGCCAATCTATATCATTACATATATAATATTCACGCTTTTCAAATCTACCATGGCTGTTATCCAGTGTCTTAAAATACATACTCTCCTTTGCCAATTCTTTTTTATCTTGAGTTAATATTTCATCTTTGAAATATAATTCTACATCAGCATGTAGGGTACCTTGATTACCCTTTAAAGCTAATACATAGTCACCTGAACCTTCTATGATTTCTGCAGCTATATCTTTTTGCGCACCCATGGCATCTATGGTAATGATGCAGCCGCTGATATCCAGTAACTTTAACAATTCTGGTATGGCTGTGATTTCATTTGTTTTCTCATCCACTTTTATCTGGCCCAATACCATCTGATTCTCCGCTGCCCATGCGCTTACAACATGTATAGCTGCTTTACCTTTGGATTTATCCTTTGATCGCCGTACAGTCTTTCCGTCTATTGATATTACTTGGTCTTTTATTATTTCGCAGATATTCTGTACCCATTCGATGAATACATTATGGAATTCTTTTGGATCTATCGCTGCAAATACACGTCCAAATGTATCATGTGAAGGTATTCCATTTGGTAACTCCAGAAATTTCTTTAACCATTCTAGCTTTGACTTCCCGAAATCTTCTATTTCTGTCCACCCATCTGCTCCACATAATACCCCTAAAATAGCTATTGCCAAGATATCAATGAGCTTATGATCTATTGCGTTTCCGCTTCGGAAATCCTTTATACTTTCCAGACATTCTATTAATGTTTTTTTCATGATAGCCTCCAAAATATAGTTCTGAGAACCATCATACATCACGAACATTTGGTTGTCCAGCAAATTTTTTAGGTGGTTTAGTCATATATCCACCTGGAATATTTTAATCATAATCTTAATACTTCGGATTATCCGGTCCTTACTTATATTTAATGTCTGCTTGGGGTTTGATACCCTGCTGCGAAAGACACCAGATGTGGTTTGTAATAATATACTATCATCTCAAACCCACCAAGTAAAGGCATCCAGAGCAAGTTTTCGTATGCGATTACCCTGCGACATTCACCAACGTTCTTAAAATGGGAAATTCGTTCGGCTATAAACGTTTATGTTCATTAAGTGAACCAAAGGGTCTTGGTAGTTACTCCCATTTAAACATTAAATATCTTTTCAACTACTATCAAATAAGCATTTCAGACATTGATAATTAATGTAGTCTGACCTTCAGACTTCCTATCATATCATTTAATTTCACAGTATGGCGATACCCTGAAATCAAGCGTTTTCGGGGCTTTTATAACGGTTTATGTATTCATTTTCAAGCACTAAT
>JALNWH010000167.1 GCA_023230985.1 Bacillota bacterium | reverse complement strand
GTTACTATTTCATAATTGGATTTAGAAAGAATATCACTGATTCCATTTCCTTCAACTTTATTGAACTCATCCGCCGCCGACAATACCTCTCTCCGTGCTTCGTCGTTTTCTCTTATTGCTTGTTCTAAAATTTTTTCAAATGTAACTGCATTTGTAACTCCTAATACACCTGCTGCAACGATACACACTATAAGGAGTATACCAGTTAGTCTTAAATAATCACGCACTTTTCTTCACCTCTCCAAACTTTCTTGGAATAGTAAATCTATCTATTAAAGGAGTTGCAACATTCATTAGAAGTATTGAATAAGAAACCCCTTCAGGATAGGCACCAAAAAACCTGATTAAAACCGTAAGCAAACCGGCACCAAGCCCCATTATTATCTGACCCTTTGCTGTCAAAGGACTGGAAGAATAATCCGTTGCCATAAAAATTGCTCCTAAAAATAAACCGCCGGCTAACATATGGAATGTAAAACAATAAACATGAAAGCCTCCAAGAATATATGATAGTATCCCAACAGTACCGATGTATGTCAGTGGAATTCTATAGCTTATTACTCCCCTATATATAAGATATAAACCACCTATCAATAATGCTAAAGCAGAGGTTTCACCTATGCATCCGCCAATATTGCCAATAAATAAATCCCATAAAGAAGTCAATGTATCACTGGTTGCTACGGTTGCCGAAGTAATTACTATCCTATTACCGCATCCGGCCCCTGCTTTAAATAGTGATAAAGGTGTGGCCGCTGTGACTGCATTTACACCGGGAGATACAAAAGCAGCCGACGACATCCTTACAGGCCAAGATGCCAAAAGCACGGCTCTGGCAGCTAATGCGGGATTCATAAAATTATGCCCCAAGCCACCAAAACAATGTTTTACTATTGCTATTGCAAAAATTGAGCCTATAGCAACCATCCACCAAGGAGCAGTCGGTGGAACATTATATGCTAATAATAATCCCGTAACCACCGCACTTAAATCGTTTATGGTTATAGGTCTATTCAGTATTTTCTGCATTGCATATTCTGTTGCAACTGCAAATACTACCGATATTAAAACTACTGTAAGCACCTTTACACCGAAAAAATATATTGCTGCTAATAAAGCAGGTATAAGTGCAATAATAACATCTAACATTATTCTTTGGGTCGATTCATTTGATCTTATATGCGGTGAAGAAGATACCCTAAATATCATACTACTCAATATATTACCTCCCATCACTTGGACTGAGCTTTTTTACGTTTAGCTAAAATTTCTCTTTTCGCTACTCTGATTGAATCTACTAATGGCCGTTTAGCCGGGCATATAAACGAACAAGCACCGCACTCTATACAATCCAAAGCATTGCATGATTCTGCCTGTTCAAATCTATCTTCCAAAGCATAATTACTGATGTTAACCGGCATCAGATTAATAGGGCAAACCTCTATGCATTTTCCGCATCTGATACAATTGGACGATTCCGGAAGCTTGGCCTCTTCTTCTGTCAAAACTAAAATTCCCGAAGTACCCTTGATTACCGGTATATCTATTGAATATTGGGCTATACCCATCATCGGCCCGCCTGCAATAACCTTTCCGGGGGTTCCTACAAATCCTCCGCATTCTTCTATCACATCTCTAAATGAAGTACCTATTCTAACTAATAAATTTTGCGGGTTTTTGACCCCTTTACCGGTAATAGTCACTATTCTTTTTATTAAAGGCATTCCCCTCTTAATAGCTTCCGCCGCTGCTGCAGCCGTACCTACATTGTTTACCACAACTCCCGCATCGGCAGGAAGCCCACCGGAAGGTACTTCTCTATCGATACATGCATTAATAAGTTGCTTTTCTGCGCCCTGGGGATATTTAGTTTTTAATGCTACAACTTCTATTCCTTCTTTTCCCTTGACAATATTATAAACTGCTTCTAAAGCATCCGGTTTATTATTCTCGATTCCTATAAAACCTTTTTTAACATTTAAAGCTTTCATAAAAATTATAAGTCCATCAACCACATCTTCCGGTCTTTCAACTAAAAGCCTGTGATCAGCAGTCAAATAAGGCTCGCATTCCGAACCGTTCAAGATTACAGTATCAACAGTTTTTCCCGGGGGAATTGATAGCTTAACATGTGCCGGAAAGGCTGCGCCACCCATACCCGCTAATCCGGCTTCTTTAATAATATTTATTATTTCCTCAGAAGATAATTTGTCAATACCGGCTGTTGGAACTATACCCTCGTAAACTGTATCTTTCATATCATTTTTTATGACTACACAAGTAATAGCGGAGCCTCCTGATGTAAGCCTGGGCTCTATAGCAATAACCTCTCCGGATACACTCGAATGAACGGGAACAGAAACAAAACCTTTTGCTTCACCTATCTTTTGTCCAACTTCAACTTGATCACCTTTTTGAACAATCGGTTCACAAGGAGCACCAATATGTTGCACCATAGGAATTGCAACAGTATCAGGCTGCTTTGATTGAACAACCTTGAGATTCTCGGTTGTTCCTTTGTTATGAGGTGGATGGGTCCCGCCCTTAAAAGACAAAGTTTTTAAATTCAATATTCTCACCCCTTGTAAAATTAAATTGTAACTTTTTGAATTATTTTACTTATAAATATAAAACATTCGACAGAATAAAATAAAATCCTTTACATTTTTAGAAATGTTTTAATCTATTCATAAATAAATTTAATCGTTAATATTCGCTATTAAATTTATATACAATTATACTTCATTAATAGCACCTTAAGTTAATTAAACCATAAAAATTTTTTAATATAAAAAATTTGTTACTATTCATACCTTAACTGTTTCTGATAAGCAGCTTATTATACTTGCTACAATTGCTAAGTTACGAGGCTAATAATCTGTAACATAAATTCATGATTATAATTATAATGTTTTTTATATATTAAATCAATTGCATAAAACAGGCCTTAGTTGTTTTTATAAACCTTAATCCAAATCATTATGTTCTAAATACATAATAATTAGGGCATAGAACATGAAAATATAAAACATAAATTGGATAACCATATGCCACACTTTACTTCTAAACAAACAAAAGGTCAGTTGGGCTTTTTGCCCCACTGACCTAATATTGTTCAATCCACTTTTATCCTCTTGTAATGGCCTTAAATGGGCATTTTTCCATACAAATACCACATTTTGTACACATGCTCTGATCAATTACATGAGGTTCCTTCCTCTTTCCCGATATTGCATCTACAGGACAATTCCTGGCACATATTGTACAACCGGTACATATATCCGGATTAATTTTGTATTGTAGTAGTGCCTGACATACTCCTGCGGGACACCTTTTCTCTTTAATATGAGCTTCATATTCATCTCTGAAATATCTTATTGTTGATAGTACAGGGTTAGGTGCAGTTTGTCCTAAAGCACATAATGCTGTTTGTGAAATATTTTTAGCTAAATTCTCAAGTCTTTCTAAATCTCCCTCTTCGCCTTTACCATCAATAATCTTTTCCAGAATTTCGTACATTCTCTTGGTTCCTTCTCTGCAAGGTGTACATTTTCCACAGGATTCGTCAACAGTAAAATCAAGGAAGAATCTTGCTATATCAACCATACAGTTATCTTCATCCATAACAATAAGTCCACCGGAACCCATCATGGAACCAATTGCCTTGAGGTTTTCATAATCTATAGGTACATCGAAGTGTTCGGCAGGTACACATCCACCTGAAGGGCCACCTGTTTGTGCTGCTTTAAACTTCTTACCGTTCGGGCAGCCTCCGCCTATTTCCTCAACAATCTCTCTCATGGTTGTACCCATTTCAATTTCAACTAAACCCGTGTTGTGAATTTTGCCGCCTAATGCGAATATTTTTGTACCCTTTGATTTTTCTGTTCCCATGGATGAAAACCATTCCGGACCTTTGTTAATTATATTACAAATATTTGCATAAGTTTCAACATTATTAAGTAATGTGGGTTTGCCAAACAAACCTTTATTAGCAGGGAAAGGAGGTCTGGGTC
>JALNWH010000166.1 GCA_023230985.1 Bacillota bacterium | reverse complement strand
TATTTTCCAATCAATATCTATCTATTCCATTGGGTATTACTATGGATTTATCTTCTATCTCTCTTTTATGTTTATAACGTATAAATTTTTAACAGTATCTTTTCTTAACATCTTTCATAGAATTTTTGTATCAAATATGTATAGAATAGGCTTGTACAAAATTATTTTTAGAAAAAGCCTAAACATATATCCAACACTTCCTGCATTATATCTAAAGGAATTTTTTCAAGGAATGTCGCTTGTTTTGCATAAACATCCAGAGTTTTCCCTTGTTCACACATTATAATGCCTTTCGTTTTTGTCCTGTTATCTAAAGGTACATGTAAAGGAAAGCCTTTTTTATTGCTGGTAATAGGACATACTATAGCAAGTTTTGTAAAGCTATTAAAGGTGTTATTGCTTATTACGCAAGCAGATTGTCTACCTTTTTGCTCATGTCCTGCTTATGGATCAAATTCAAGCAGAATTATATCACCTTGCTCCGGTATATACATCATCAAAATATCTCCTTGCCTTGTGATTTTCCTGTATTCCATTTCTTACATTCATACTTGTCCTCATATTCTTTAATTCCATCATCAAGGCTTTTATGCTTCCTTATGGGTGAAATTACCATATTCCCATCTTTTACTTCAATAGATATTTTATCGTTTTCTTTTATCTTTACTAATTCCATAATCACTTTTGGAATACGAACAGCATGACTATTTCCCCATTTTTTTATTGTTGTCTACATATACATTCACCTCTTAATTCAGTATATGCTTTGTTTCTACATGTGCCAATTATAGCAATCCTATATTATACCTGCTATTTATATCTCTACTATCTTATGGTGTGCTTTTCGTCTCTTTATAAAACGCTTTTGCTATTGTAAATAAATCTTTATTTATACTTTCTCATTTATTTGCGATGAATATTCTTTTACAATAAGAGGAATACTAGTTTTTAGCTTTTAACTTAGATATTGAATATTATACACAATAATTCTAACCCTTGTATATCTCTATATACTTATCTGCTATCTTGTTCCAGTTAAATTTATCTACTTTATTAATACAATTTTGTGAAATAGACTCATAATTGTTTATTATAACAATTACCTTTTTTGCTATTTCTTCCGGTGAATTGTATTGGACAGAATAGCCCACTAGTCCATCTTCAAATTGTCCGTCAAAGCCCTGACCTCTCGAATAAATAACTGGCAATCCTTGTGACATTGCTTCGGCATATACAAGTCCAAAAGTCTCATGTTCGGATGGCATTATAAATATATCTGAATTTCTATAATGATTTATCAGTTTTTCTTTTCGGCAATAGGGTATATACTCAATAAATGAATATCCTTTGATTATATCAATATATCTCTTATCCATTATTTTACCGA
Source organism: Bacillota bacterium (assembly GCA_023230985.1). Lineage (GTDB taxonomy): Bacteria > Bacillota > Clostridia > Lutisporales > Lutisporaceae > JAAYKT01. The sequence goes on along the minus strand of JALNWH010000166.1, from coordinate 2,692 downwards.
TAATTTTATAGGTTATATCATAGCCTTGTTCCATCAATAATTCACAAGCTTTTATAGTAGTTTCTATATTTTTATTGTCATTTATTTGTCCCGCATAAACCAACCCTATCCGGTTATCGTTGGGAATTATTCGTTCTTTAAGCTTATTTTCCAACCAATACTTATCTATTCCATTGGGTATTACTATTGATTTATCTGCTATCTCTTTTTTATATTTATAGGGTATAAGCTTATCAATAGTTTCTTTTTTATAGGGTTCTGATAAAAACATTATTTTTTCAGCATTTCTTAAAATGTTTATTCCAGTTTTCCTTAAATAAAATATTTTCTTGAAAAATAAGTTTACATCTGTATTTCTTACTGCCACTATATATGGTGTATTATATTTTTGTTTTAGTTTATAAGCAATATATCCGTTTGAAAAAAGTGAATGAGCATGTAATATACTATATTTTCTAATATCAAATTTTGTTTGTATATCACTAAGTATCTTTAAATGTTTTAAATGAAATATATATCTATCATATTTCCCATGGTTTTTACTTATGGTAGTATAGTTACCAAGCTTAAGTTTTGAAACATCGTCCGAAGTTGACACAAAAACATAAACGTCAATATTTAACCCATGTTCTTTCTGGGAATCGTATAAATTTTTATAAAAATTACTTGTACTGTAATAGGAATTTATATGTAATATTTTCATATATCACCTTAAGTTTTCTATAATCTCCAATAGCTATAACCCATCTTTTCAATTTCGTTCTTATCAAAAATACTCTTAACGTCAATTATTATTTTTTCTTTATTATCAAAATCTCCAAATAAGCCATTTATCTGCTCATGACTCATTTTTCTAAACACCTCATGGGCTACTGCAAAAACTAAACAATCAGCATTTTTTACTTCTTTAATATCTGTCAATTTTATGCCATGTTCTCGTTTGGTTTCTTCAGGATTTGCTATCGGATCCACTATTATTTGCCTGATTCCATATTCTCTTAATTTATTTATAATATCTATAACTCTTGAATTTCTTACATCGGGGGCGTTTTCTTTAAATGTGATACCCATAATTACAACATTGGACTGCTTGACCACTTTATTTGCAAGTATTAGTTTTTTGATAATGGCATCTGCTACAAATTCCCCCATACCATCATTAATCTTTCTACCTGATAGTATAATTTGACTATGATATCCTAACTTCTCCGCTTCATATACAAAGTAATAAGGATCCACTCCTATACAATGCCCCCCTACTAAGCCGGGATAGAAATGCAAAGCATTCCATTTTGTATTCATTGCCTCAATAACTTCTTTTGTATCTATATCCATGCGATCAAAAACCATCGCTAACTCATTCATAAAAGCTATATTGATATCTCTTTGACTGTTTTCAACCACTTTCGCCGCTTCTGCTATTTTAATTGTACTAACTTTATGTACGCCTGCTTTTATTATTAATTCATAGACTTTAGATATTTCATCTAAACTTTCTTTATCTATTGCTGAAACAATTTTAACTATGTTTTCTAATGTGTTTTTCTTATCACCGGGGTTAATACGCTCTGGGGAATACCCTACCTTAAAATCTACGCCACATTTTAGTCCGGATTCTTTTTCTAAAATGGGGATACAAATATCCTCAGTAACTCCCGGATAAACAGTAGATTCATATACTATATATGATCCTTTTGTTAAATTCCTGCCTATTATTATACTAGCATTTTCAACAGGGCTTAAATCAGGGGTTTTATCAGAGTTTATTGGTGTAGGAACAGCCACAATATGAAGCTTTGCTTCTTTTAACTTTTTTTCATCAGAAGTAAATTCTACGGTAGAATTTTTGATGTGATCATTTCCAACTTCATTAGTTGGATCTATTCCAGACCTATATAATTTAATTTTACTAGCATTTATATCGAAGCCTATTACATTTACCTTCTTAGCGAATTCAATTGCCAACGGCATACCTACATATCCCAAACCGATAATTGCAATTTTTTCTTGCTTTTTTAGTATTTTTTTATATATGCTCATTATTATCTTCCTTTAAATATTTTCAATTATATCTATCAGTTTATCAGTAAGCTTACCAAAATCAAACTCATACGCTGCTTTTCTCGCGTTTTCTCCTAAAAGCCTGCGCCTATCTTCATCATTATAGGTTTTTAAAATAGCCTTAGATATTTCTTCCACATTCTGTGCAGATGCACTAATTCCACAGTCATATTTTTCTAAAATTGAATATCCGGTAGTGTATGTTTGCACAATACACTTTCCAGCAGCTAAATATTCAAATAATTTGTTCTGGCTTTGACCATATTTATCTAAAGAAGTGCTAGAATTATGGAGTATATTTATGTACGCTTTTTTCAGTATGAATGGTATATACTTTTTATCAACTCGACCTTTAAAAATAACATTATCTATGCCTTCTTTTTCACATCGATTTTTGAGCGTTTCGCTTTCATTCCCAGAACCATAAATCAAAAATCTGATATCACTATAACCTTTGTTTTTTATAATTTTTGCTACATCTAGTAACATTCCTATATTATTAACTTTTCTTATAGAACCTGCATATATAATGTTTTTGTACTTCTCATCATTCAAATCTTTGTCCTTTATCTGGTATTCTTTACTATTATAATCGAAGGTGTCAATTACTACACCATTGCTTATATGCTTT
>JALNWH010000165.1 GCA_023230985.1 Bacillota bacterium | reverse complement strand
TATTATTAGGTCTGCACCTGCTTCCTTTGCTTGTGCTACATCCCTGCTGATCATATCTTTGTCAATATAATTAACCATATATGGAAGCTTGTCAGCTGATATTGCTGCCTCCATGCCGTTTGTTCCGTATGTATACGCCACAACAGCAACCTTAACTCCCTTTTCTTCAATAATTAATATATCATTTCGCTCCTCCATTGAACGAGCTGTACCTGTATGGAGTATCCCGTTGGCATCCAATTGATCCAAGGTATATCCTACGCCAAATTCCCTGCCGTCAAAGCTGTGGTTATTTGCAGTAGTCAGTATGTCAAAGCCTGCATATTTTAGCGCTTCGGCAAGCTCCCCAGGTGATCGGAATAATGGATATCCTGAATATCCAATACTGCCATCTCCGATAGTACATTCAAAGTTTCCAATCGTTATATCCGAATCCTCCAGATAGGGCTTGACCTCTTCAAAAAAATATCTGAAATCAAATGTGCCGTCTTCCTTTTGACCGGCAGGTATCTGAGGGCTGTGCATCATAATATCCCCAACAGCTCTTATTTTAATTGAAGTGCTTCCTTTTGGCTCCTCAGGCATTGATGATATTGGTGATGCTGTTTCATCAGTTACTTCATCAGCTGTTTCAATCGGATCGTTTGCTGTGGAGCTGCCTGTTTCTTCAGGAGTTCTGCCGCTATGCTCAGGTGAAGATACGCCTTGTGTTTCATTATTTCGGTTTGGATTAACCGATTCAAGGCTGCATGCTGCAAGGGCTAATATTAACAGCATAACCAGACCCAGGTTAAATATATAGTTATAACTGCGCTTCAAGATATTTCTCCTCAATTCTATAAACAATATATCTCTAAAAATACTGATATCGCTCATGTCAAGTGTTGTACTCCCACCACCTAAGAGGCGGGAGACTTCTTGCTTCAATTTGTTAAAAACTGCATATATAACAAGTAATATTTTATATGCCGCACATCTATAAGTATAGCATAAAAAATTACATACTAATACTAACAAATATATCTATCAGAACAAAAAGAGGCTCAATAAAGATTCTGAGCCTCTTATGTATTATATATATTATTATATAGCAATACTTTCGTAAAATTAAATCTTATTTGTTTGTTAACCTGCTACGCCTTTTTCTTCTTCGCGCTTGCAACTAATATTATAGCCAATGCTACGACAACAACTGCTGCAATAATCACATATAGCAGTGTATTTTGCCCACCGTCATCGTCTTCCTTTTCATCTGCAGCTGTTTCATCAGCTTCCTTAGTTTCTTCTGCTTTATTGGTTTCCTCATCGACAGTTGGTTCATTGTTTTCGGTTTCGGCAGGAACATAGCCTTCAACAACCTGATCTGAAAGCAAAGCCTGACCCCAAACCTTTGTATCCTTTGATGCCTGGTCTGTAGAATCTGACCAACCGAGGCACACATTCCTTACACCATTTCCTTCGGCATCATCATTTAGTTGAAAATCAATTCCGATATAAGAGCCAGGTACAACATTATCGGCAAGCTTATGTGATAATTCAACTATAAACCCTTTATCAGTCATCTTAACCTTACTTTTTAACAATGTAGCATCGCTGGGGCTTACTGATTCATTCGCCAGAATACGCTTTTGGAACGAATTTGTATCAAATGCGCCTTCCCTGATGTTATCATAATCAATAAACAGCTCTATCGAATCCTTTTCCCAATCAGCCGATGCGCTGAGGCTTACATTTTTATCCTCTACAATATATAGAACAAAAATGGATTTTGAGTCAGGATCCCATAATGCTTTGCAGGTAAGCTTGGCATAATCAACGCCAGCAACCTTGCTCGTATCACCAAAATATGAGGATGCGTTCTCCTTCACAATATCAACCGGGATCTCTGGAGCATTTTCCCATGCATCATCTATTTCGCCATCAACATTGATAACCCCCTGATAGACCAAACACTCCTTGTCTCCTTCTACCTTTTCAAATTCTGCTGCTGTTGCGATTGAGACCATAAATAGCAACAGTACAACAGATGCAGCAATGGTTTTTAAATATTTTTTCTTCATCATCATATAGCTCTCCTCACTTTCTTTTATATAACACTGAATATATAACAACAACATGCCCTGACAGAATATCTCTATAAGATTACTGCAAATGACCTGTTATTATTATCTTTGATTAATAGAATACCAATTTGGTTTAGTCGAGGACATCTTTATTAAATATTTGTCATACGTAGATTCAAAACATTAGATCTATATTATAATATTATATTTTGTTTTCCTTTCAATATAATATTTACCATGTTTATTATATTATATCATTACATGTTTGTAAATATAAATATTATCACAGTCAGCAATGAAGAGTAAATTTATTTATACCCAACAAAAGGGCAAATATCCATATTCCATATAAGTAATATTTTGTAAACTAGTGTTTCTGCTTTTTTTGAAAACGAGACTAATCCAAATTTAAGAGTTAAATTTTTAAATTGTGTCATAATTTCTAAAAAGCTTTTCTTTATATCACATCCTTGCTATAATAATTACATCAAGCAAACCTTACTTGTATTGGTTTTGCTAGTTGTAGAATATCCTCGTCTGTAATCATGCGTGTGCGAATCGCTTCTAACAGTTTCGAGGATATTTCTTTTGCTGTTTTTTTCACTAATCTAAATATACTCAAACCGTTCTCAAATAATTGCACTAGTATGTCCGCAATCTGCGTCAGAAGATAATGATTTTTCATTGCATTATAATTATGACTATTTACATGTTCAATATAATAACGAATATTCTTTTGGTTGTTGAATCCTTCATTTTCGATTTTCCATCGACTTCTACCTATAGTCAATAGTATCATTGCATTTCTTTTTGTCACCCTGATATTTGTAATAAACAAATATGTTATTTTTTCTCCTTTTTTATTTTCAACAACACCCTCTAAAACATTAACTTCACGATTGTTATAGGAAATTTCATTTACCCAAGTTATTTCTTCCTCACATTTACCTTCAAGTGTCTTAATTTTAGAAAACTCTCCTGCAATACTTTTGATCCGCCCTTCTTTAAACCGGAATAGATACTTCCATTTGTAATTATCGCATATTTGAAAAACAGGTTCTGCAGCATATATGCTGTCACCTAGAATACATATCGGTAACCTAGGGTAATCTTTTTTGATTCTTTCTGCCAGCCGGTAAAAGGCCTTTAACTCACAGTCTTGTTTCTCTACATCCTCTGATTCATTTTCGATAAACTCAGTCCCAATACTTAATACCATATCACCAACTACAAGCTTTGCTTCTAGTACATGATGCATGTATATTATTTTTGTTTCACCTGTTTCATTATTGGTGTATTTCCTTCTTAAGCAGTGTTCACAATGCTTTTCATCAAATGTAAACAACCCAGTTCCATCGAAAATAATTCCCCAATACTTTCCGTTAATCCTATAATGCTCTAAACTTCTCTTCTTAAGTAATTCCTTTATCATGTAAGTTCTGATTTTTCCCAGTTCTTCGGGGGATAACTTCTTTAAGAAATTATTTATAGTATCATAGTGAGGTAATTCCTCCAAATCAATATCTAATACCTTTCCTAAATTATCTATAACTAGGTCTTGGTTTAATTCATCTGTCATACTCCTCATTGATTTTAAGCTGAATACATTTTTTAAAATCATTAGTAACAAAATCACTTCTGGTTCATATTTTTTGTAGCTCTGGTGCCGATGATCTGCTACCTTTTTTAGCCACGAGTTCATGTTTTTAAAAAAATGATCCTTGATTCTAATAAACTCGAAAAAATAATTTGTATTGCCTTCAATCTTTCTTTTGTCTTTTCTTTTAATCACTCTAAAACCCCTCCCAAATGTGCTATTTACAGCATTCTTATATGTACTATTATACCATAAATAGAACATATTAGGAAGTTTTATTTTAATTTTTGTCCGAAGAATTTTCACTCTTCATAGCTGTTAATCAGCATATGTAAAGCCATTGGCTAATCATCGAAAATAATGAGGTTATTAAAACCAATATCCTCATTATTAATAGTGAATATAAAAAATATGTTATCTGAAGAATTAGGATCATGCATTATAGATT
>JALNWH010000164.1 GCA_023230985.1 Bacillota bacterium | reverse complement strand
CGGCTTAGGTTTCTCGGGGCATGGAAGACCCTTTGAAACCGTTAGGACTTTTCCAAAGGCGAGTGATAGACCTGTCAAAATAATAATCCGTCTGCGAAGGCTACTATGTAACTCTCGACAGATACAACGATAAGCTGTTTTTCCCAACGAATGAATTTGCTAATTTTCTTTACGCATCGTATTTATCATGCTATAATAATAGTGATATGCCGAATAATCGGCGAAGCTGGAATTTATTCATGCAAATCAGGAGGTGAAATTATATGATTGACTCCTTATTTAAGGAGAATATCAAAGATATTTTAGAGCATATAGAAGATGGAATCCACATTGTAGATAGCAACGGTAAAATAATCTACTATAATAAATTTGCTGCTCAGCTGGACAACGTCAATCCTGAAGAAGCCATAGGCAGACATATTCTTGAGATATATCCGTCTTTGACACCTCAAACAAGCACAATTCTAAGTGTTATAAGGGATGGAATACCGATTTTAAACTATGAACAGTCTTTTCGCAATTATAAAGGTAAAGTCATTACCACGATAAATACTACAATACCAATAAAGCTTAATAAAAAAATCATCGGTGCGGTAGAAATTTCAAAAGATATAACAGAAGTAAAAAATTTAACTCAAAAAGTTGTCGATTTGCAAGCGGAGTTGCTTCTGGATGAAAAATTAAAGAAAAAGAGAAGAGAGGCCAGTCAGGCAGTCTATAATTTTGCAGATATAATCGGTACGACAGATTTAATGTTGAAATTAAAAAAAGATGCCCTCTCCGTTTCACATTCTCCTTCTCCGGTCATGGTATATGGAGAGACAGGTACGGGAAAAGAACTGCTGGTGCATGCAATACATAATTCCAGTCAAAGAAAGGATAAACCGTTTATTGCACAAAACTGTGCCGCCATCCCGGAAACTTTATTGGAAAGCATATTGTTCGGTACTGTAAAAGGCAGCTTTACCGGTGCGGAAAACCGGCCGGGTTTATTTGAATTGGCTGATGGAGGCACTTTATTTTTAGATGAAGTGAATTCCATGTCACCCAATCTGCAAGCCAAACTCCTAAGAGTTATCCAAGACAGCATAGTACGAAGAATCGGCAGTACAAAAGTAGCCTATGTAGATGTAAGGATTATGACTACAATAAGCACTGATCCGAGAGAAGCTTTAAAGAATAAAACCATAAGAGACGACCTTTTTTATAGGCTTAGTGTAATATCCCTTCGTATGCCTCCTCTTAAAGAGCGATATGGAGATATTCCCCTTCTATGCAAATATTTTATAGAAAAATATAATAAAATGCTTGATAAAAATATTAAAGGAATCGCAAACAATGTATCTGAGTTTTTTATGTCTTATTCGTGGCCGGGAAATATTAGGGAATTAGAGCATGCCATAGAAGGTTCCATTAATATTGCAGAGGGAAAAGAAATAAACCATAGCTCCCTTCCTTATTATTTGCAAGAAACATATAAAAAGAACAAATCAAGAAAAGCACGACCTACTATCAAACCTCTTACAGAAACAATCAATAAAGTCGAAGCCATAATGATTACCGGTGCCCTGCAACGAACCGGCGGCAATATTACAAAAGCGGCACAAATATTAAAGGTGCCTCGTCAGACTTTACAGTATAAAATAGGCAAATATAATATTAAAGTATAAGGTAATATAAAATTTGCCAAAAACTCGGCAGCAATATCTATAAATGTAACTTTCTTACTTATAGCATATATTGTTTGATATATTCATCTGTAGCCGGTTCTATATTTAAATAAAAATCTTCTTTTTCCCCCGGCTTTTTATATTTTATCAAAACTTCTTTTTCATCTTTACCCTTACTATATCTGGCTGTTATTGCAGCTGCAAGGCTTATCTCGTCATATGCCGGTTCATAAGATTCCGCTGCTTTTAAAACAATAGTTGATCCCTTATGATTTGCAGTGTTAAATATCCACATGTCTTTTGTCATAAGTTCTTTTAATGTCTTATATTCTTCCTCAGTTCGTGTGCTTATGACCTTTATATTTTCCGATAGTCTGAAATGTCTTCCAATATTAAGAAGCATAACATCACTTTTATCTGCCTCGTCTTTACTATGTTTATATAAATCCTTTAGCCTTCTACCGTAATTGGGTTCCGTCAAAAAGCAGCCTCCCGCCGGCGATGGATAATCTATTATGCCCATTTTTTTTGCTAATTCTATTTGAGGTTTACGAGTTTTCCCTGTAAAACCTAGAAGCTTTGATCTATCAACAATACCGTCCTTTTCCATTTGAGTTGGAGGAAGCTTTAGTGCGCTTAAAGGCCTAAGGATCTTATCTTCATAACCGGATTCTTTTTTCACCGTTTCCAGAGATTTGATATTTTGTGACATTGGTCTTTGATTCAAAACTTCACCGGTAATCATAAAGTCGTAACCGTGTTCTTCCATATACTTCCCGGCATAATTCAACATCATGGCATGACAATCTATGCATGGATTCATGTTTTTACCATAGCCATGTTTTGGGCTTTTTGTCATCTTTAGATGCTCTTCCGTGAAGTCAATTGTTATTAAAGGCATATTAATCTGCTTCGCCATTTTTTCCGCATTTCGACTCCCAAAAAAAGCGGATACAAAACATATACCTGTTACTTCTATTCCTTGATCTGCAATAAGTTTAGCAGCTAATATGCTGTCCAATCCGCCTGAAGTTAGTGCTAATGCTCTTGCCAAATAAATCAAATCTCCTTTCGTTTATACCTTCACCCACTTAATATTATTATCTGCAACAATTATTTTTAATGAACCGTCATCCGTTAAATAGGATAAATATGCGGCAATAGTTGATAGTGTTAAATAATATTGGGTCACATTCAGCCTTATATTATAGTGATTTATTATATAAGAAGCAACATCTTCTCTCGATTTCGCTTCACTGCAAAATTCAGTTATTATAGTTACTATTTCATTTATCTGCGTTATATTTGTATCAACTGTAGGATTGATATCTTCCAACACTTCTCCATGCCCGGGAACAAAAAAGTCATATTCCAGAGTTTTTAAATATTTAAGGGTATCCAATGTATTTTTAATATCTGTATAAAAGGACAGAGCATACTTATCCAGTATTCTTTTTGGGAAATATGCATCCCCGGTAAATAGCACATTATCTTCAGTTGCTACGCCTATCATACCGGGAGAATGACCTTTAAGAGACATGATTTGTAATGGTATTCCTTCTATTTCTGTCTCTCCCTCTTTTAATATTCCTTCTGCTTTACTTTCTTTTGCCATCAAAAACTTATTTTGCATTTCTTTTAAGGGATAAGCAGAATAAAGGTAGAAAGGTTCTAATAAAGGGTTTTCTATAACAGCTTTCTCAAAACCCGTCGCATATATTGGTATGTCAAATCTCTTTGTAATAAAATTATTGCCACCGCAATGATCCGCATGGGAATGAGTATTTATTATTGCAACGGGGGTAAGTCCTTCCTCCCTCAAGAACCGCAATATTTTTCTGCCCATATCGTCATCTAGACCCGTATCTATTATAATAGCCTCACTGCGGTCATTGGATACTACCCCTATATTTACAGCACTGTCTATATAATAAGTATTCCCTTTTAATTTGATTAGCTTTTGTGCCATGATATCACCCTCTTCTTATTTTAACTTGTTAAAGAAGATTATATCATTATTTGCCAGGGATTGTTATTATTAGCTCAGCAAAAAAGTTTAGAGGCGGGATTTACCCGCCTCTTCGTGTTGATAAGGTGTTAGTGTGTTTTTTAGCTGCTGCCAACTTTACCATTGGCAATTTCTATTGCTTTTGCAACGATGTTACCGCAGTCTCGGGAAGAAACTGCACCCCAGCCTTCTGATTTTACTATTTGGTCAACGCCTAGTTCTTTGGCTATTTCCAACTTCAAGTCTTCTGACATAAGACGTCCTCTCCTGCTAGCCATGGCGTGCACCTCCTCTTTTTCTTAGGCTGTAATATTATTCTATGCAGCATATAATATTTTTACACATGTAATTTTTTCTTTTTAAAATTAAAGTTTGTACTTTATGCCGGAACACGTTATACATAGCATCTATCAAAATATCCAAGCATATATAATTT
>JALNWH010000163.1 GCA_023230985.1 Bacillota bacterium | reverse complement strand
TTGGGGTCGAATATCCTTGATTAACAAGTTCTATTGATTGGATTAGCAAATAGTTTTGCAGTTCTTCAATTCCGTTTATTTCCAATTTGATTTTTGCTTCGTTAACATACGTTTTAATAAACGAACCATTCACGTCGCCCATGAACTCAACCAAATATTCTAAGTCAAGATTATGAGGTGTTTGATGTTTTTCCAATGTTTTGATTAACATTTTCGCTTTGGTCTCATTAGATAGTGGTTGAAAATAGATTTTCCTATCAAACCGACCAGGCCTTAATAATGCAGGATGTAATTTGCTAATGTTGTTCGCGCAAGCAATAACTAAAATCCCATCATTGCTTATTTGTCCATCCATCTCAGAAAATAAATCTTGAGTAATCGTGATTTTGTCGATTTCATCGATAAAAACAACACTAGGTTTACTTTTTCTGGCTTCACGGAAAACATCTTCCCAACTTACACCTCTAATACCAAGGTCTGCAAGTTGACCAACGCTAGGTTCAATTAACATTAAATTATATTCATTTGCAAAAGCTTTGGTAACAAGTGTCTTGCCTGCCCCAGGCTCACCGATTAATAGTACACCATAGGGAATATGAATGCCTTTATCTCTGTACATTTTAGCATTTTTAAATAGTTCACCAATTTCTCGAAATTGATTGACAATTTCATCTAAACAATACACATCTTCAAACGTCACATAGTTTTTTTCAACTTGGTCTCTTTTTATTTTTCTTCGAGGAATATCGTAGGTTTGATAAAAATCGATGGCTATCATTTGGAAAGAGGCTTCATAACGTGCAACGCTTAGCTCATCTACATCTAAATTGTTGCTACTGACAAAGACTCTATTTTGAGCTTTTCTCTCAGCTATCAAAAATTCAAAATCAGAGAACGCTTCACAGATGATGTCTTCATCAATATTAACAATACCCTGAATTTCCTCAATAACATTTTGAACTTCATTTTTAACACTTAACAATGGTTCTGATTGACTGAATAGGTCAATTAGTGAAATTCTTGTTGAATTAAATTTAATAGCAAGAATTGTTTCATTGTTTTGGTTTGTTATTTTAAGATATGTTTCTTTAGAAATCGGAAGTGTTTTGAAAGTATAAGTTAAGATGTCTAAAGCCGAATGTTTAGTAAAATCTTTTAATCCCGTTAATGGCATATTATTGTAAACCTGTTTTGCAAGTTTTTTAATGAGTTCAATAGAATTGGGATTAACCTTTCCATTATTCAATTTTCCAATCTTTAAGATGTGTTCATTGAACACTTTTAGTTGGTATTGGTCGTTTACTTTTGTAAGGACCATGTCTTTGTTTCTAATGGGCGAAAATACGAATTTTTTTCTACGTCTCGGATACAAGTAATTTCTCCTTTCTTGCTGAGACGACCCAGAATCTTGCTGGGTCATCTAAGCGCTAAGCTTTTATAACCCTAAGGCAAAATGTTAGGTTGAATGTTATTTATTCTTCAACTTTTCATTCTAGTAGCTCTTCAGTTATCGGTAATAACCTCAATAAAATCCCCTTTCTGGCATTTAAAAATGCCATCGATATTTGATGGCATAAGTATCCCTTGGAAACATATACCATCGATCAAGCTTTAGCACCACACTGATGGTGGATTATCAATCATCCGTAGGTTGCTGAAGGGTCACAGAGCTTGTCTCTCACCTTCTCTTTATGGCTCTTATATACACCCCTCCAGTTATAATCTAGATGAGGTGTTTTTAAATTTTGACAAAAAAATAAAGCTCAATTGCTACAAGATTATTACCTTTTTAAAAAGATAGATTGCTGGTAGTTCACTAAGCTTAATTTTTGTCTGCTTTCTAGTAAGCATTTATATTATAGCTTTTTTCGTCAAAAAAGTCAATCTCGACGTTCTCCAGGATTTAGATATTTCTTTTGAAAAAAACTTTAAATATGTTTGAATGGCAACTAATAGTGCTGACAACTCTTTCCAAATCCCAATCAAAATCAAAAAAGGATAGTAGTTTTTATGCCAAAACAAATTCTTCAATAACAAAGTAAAAATATTTTAAATTTTCAACATCATCGTAAAGATCACAGGTGTTTTATTTGTTTCAACTCATCGTCTTCATTTTTATATATTATAAAAGATGAAATGATTATTGTCAGAAAGGCCATTACTGCTAAAATCACTACCAAAAAGGTAGAATTGATGTCAGAAAAAATACTATTGAGAATGAACCCAATTAATAACGTTGTTAAGAAAACTACTGTAGCAATTTTCCATATATTTTTCATTATAACACCCCATTTAAAATTAGTTTCATAAACTCTACCTTTAAAATACGTATGATTGTCGTATCAATAGTAACATAGTTGATTCTTAAAAGTATACCCCAAGAAAATTCTTTATTTTAAAGTCTAATAATTTTAGATTCCAATTTTTACATTCAAACTCTCAATCAAGATAACGTTAATACCTGTTTTTTCATATGCATCTTGCCATCCATTTGGCCTTTCTGATTTATAACCTTTTTCAGTTAAGTTGTTATGTTCAGCTTTAGTTATAATGCATATTTGGTTATTTTCTATTATTTCAGCGATTGAAATATCACTTTCTATAACAGCCTTCATAGATTGATTAACAGGATGTAAATGTTCAAATTGAAGGGGATAAAGATTCCTAATCTCTTTATCAAATTTACTGTAAGCATATTTTATTCTGGGTATTGCTCCGCCATAATATTTTTTAATTAGTATATATGCATTATTAGAAATATAAATGGCAGGAGTAATAGAAGAATGTCTTCGTAACGTTTCTTTAATTAGTTTTTCTCTAATCCACTGATTCGATAAATCATTTTTTCTTAACAACTCTAACGTTGGTCCAATATGTATCTTAATATTTTTCATTCAAATAACTCCTTTTTTTATTTTTTATCTATTAATTCCATCATTTCTGAATAACTAATAACTCTAGCACCACATGAAATTGCACAAGCCACCAAACTTGCTCTAGTTTTATAAGTATTTTTATCAATTGTATTAACAACAAACGGCCCAAGTTGCTGTTTATCAAAAACATTCTTGCTAATTTCAAAACCCATTTTTGTTAACTGCTTAATAATCAAATGTTCTTTTTTAGAATCTGATACATAAAGTTGTTGTCTTTCAATTTTATCAATGGCAATTTTTTTTACTTTTTCTTTGTTAAATACTTCCATCTCCCTTATCCTTTCTTTTATATTTTGAATTGCTTGATTTTTCTTTCTCAATAGAAATTGCTTTGGAACCTTTATTCTTAATCCCCTCTCTTTTTAAAATCATTCTTTGCACAATCACTTTGCTATGTGAATCTAAACACTTCAACATTTTCGCCTCTATCCACTTAGGCATACCATAATACGCCTCTGCAACAGCACCTGTTATAGCTCCCATGGTGTCTGCATCACCTCCTAATGAAATTGTTGTCCGAATGGCATCTTCATAATCCGTAGATTCAAAAAATGCTTGTAAACTTTGAGGTACCGTCTTTTGACAAGACGGTTCAAATTGGTAAGTTTTTCTAATCTCATCACAACTTTTATCCAACTGATAATAATGTCTTTCAACATAGTTTTTTATTTCTTCACGGCTCTTCCCGTGTAAGGCCATATAAATAGCCACAGAAGTTGCTTCTGCTCCTTTAATCCCCTTTGGATGATTATGCGTTATTTCAGTAACCTTTCTTGACAGTTCTTTGCAATGTTTTAAACTTTTAGCAAAATATGCGACTGAACTAACCCGCATAGCTGCACCATTACCATAGCTATTATAAGCAGGTTGGATTCGATATTTTTTTAAAGAACGGTAAACCCAATCGACAAAGAGGCCTCCATAACCGCCCATGAGATTCGGATACTTAGTGTAAAAACGAATCATTTCTTTTGCTGCGATTGTACTCAGTTTGGCTTCATTTCCTTCACATTGTTCTAATGCGCTAAAAATGGCCATTGTTAATATACTATCATCGGTCATCTCATTAAAGCCCGTAAATAGGTCAAAGTTTTTTATTTTGAGTCCTTCAAATTGATATATAGAACCAATCACATCACCTACAATTGCCCCAACCATCAGTATTCTCCTTTCGTTAAAATAAAATACCA
>JALNWH010000162.1 GCA_023230985.1 Bacillota bacterium | reverse complement strand
TGTTTCAGCTATTCGAGGGGGTTTGTTTCCGGCTCTAGGATTTAAGGTAAGACCCTTTATTGCTATCGCACCCAATAAACCCAAATCATAAAACTCTCCGTATTCTTTCCCGAACCCAAATGTCCCCGATGCTGTTATTATTGGGTTTTTTAGTTTTATACCACCAATGTTAACAGTCATATCAATCATGAAATACCACCTCTTTGCTATTAAACACAGGTCCGTCAATGCAAACTTTTTTATATTTCCCTTTATTATTCGTTTTACATGAACATGTTAGACAGGCTCCAATACCGCATCCCATTTTCTCTTCCATAGAAATATAGCACTCAACATTATTTTCCTCACAGATATCTTTGACTGTTGCTATCATAGCCTTTGGTCCACATGTGTAAACGATTTCATATTTATCAATATTATGAAAAAACATATTTGTAGGAAAGCCCTTCTCACCATCACTGCCATCTTCTGTATATAAATAAAATGTTCTCGAATACCCTTTAAAATCTTCTATTAAGAAAACATCATTTTTAAATCCAAGATATATGTCAGGATAATTCAAATGCTTTGATAATTCCAGCAAAGGCGCAATCCCAATGCCTCCGCCTATGATAGCAGTTTTCTTATCCTTGTAAATTGGAAACCCTTTACCTAAAGGGCCTATAACATTTACAATGTCCCCCATCCTTTTTTTAGATAATAATTCTGTCCCTTTACCTATTACTTTATATAACAAAACAATCAAACCTTTTTGAGTATCTAAACTGCAGATACTAAGCGGTCTCCTAAGCAAAGGATCATATGAATCAGAAATTCTTAAATGTAAAAACTGTCCTGCAGAAGCTATTGTTAGCATGCTTGGACAATATATCTCCATTTTAAAAACATCTACTTTAATACTTTCATTTGAAACAATTCTACAATTTTCAATAAGCATATTATCCTCCTACCAGGCAACTTTTCCGGCTTCATATAGTTTTTTATTAATCTCGTCTCTCATATTTATTGCAGCATCCCTTGCAGCAATAGCAAAAGGTTTATCTTTATATTCTTCCAATTTATAAGCACCAATAATCCCTCTTGATGAATTTATTATCGCTCCTAAGCCATCGTCATTAAAAAAGCCAACTAAATCAGAGGCTTTAGCTCCTTGGGCACCAAATCCCGGTACTAAAAAATAAGTTCTTTTCATCTGTTTTCGTATATGCTCACCTTCTTCTTTATAGGTGCCACCTACTACTGCGCCTATAGAACTATAACCCTTATTGCCCATGCTTTTTTCCTCTAATCCAATAATTAAATCACTTACTATTTCATATATTCTTTTGCCATTGCATAATCTATCTTGAATATCACTGGACGATTTATTAGATGTCTTAACTAAGATAAACAAACCCTTATTATTATCAATACAATTATTAACAAAAGGTTCTATAGAATCTCTGCCCAAATATGGATTGACAGTTATAGAATCAACAGATAGTGAAGTATCTTCACACCCTAAATAATAATCTGAATAGGCTCTTGCGGTGCTGCCTATATCACCTCTTTTGACATCTGCGATAACTATTAATCCTTTTGCTTTTGCATAACAACATACATTTTCAAAAGCTTTTATTCCAAAGCTGCCGTACTGCTCAAAAAAAGCTATCTGAGGTTTTATACCGGGAACAATATCATATATGCTATCTATTATTTCTTTGCCCATTTGATATATTAAATTTCCCATATTTTCCGCTTTAGACATGGACGAATTATAGCATTCGTCCCATATGTATTTAGGTATTATATTTTCATGGGGATCAATACCAACTATGCAATGATTTTTTGTAACAATTATCCTATCTATTAATCTATCGATAAACACCATAGACTTCTCCCTTTTCATATACAATATTTCCTCCTGATATAGTCATAATAATCTCTCCCCACAAATTTTTACCATGAAATGGAGTGTTCTTGCCCTTGGAAACAAAATCACTCTTTTTCACTTCGAATTCTTTATACAAGTCAATAACAGCTAAATCTGCTGCTCCGCCTATATATATTCTACCCTTATTGAGTTTTAGTAGGTTTGAAGGATTTAAACTCATTAGTCTTAACAATTCCTTCAAGGTTAGTAACCCGGTGCGAACTAAATATGTAAAACAAACAGAAAATGCAATTTCTATTCCGGAGATGCCATTAGCTGCTTTATAAAAATCTCCTGCCTTATCTTGTCCGCTATGGGGTGCATGGTCAGTGGCAATAACATCAATTATTCCATCTCTCAAACCGTGCTGAAGTGCTGCCACATCTTCTTTGCTTCTTAATGGAGGATTAACCTTAAAATCGGTATTATCTTTAACTATATCATTTTCACTAAGCGATATATGGTGTGGTGTTACTTCACAAGTTACTTTAATCCCTTTCTCTTTAGCCTCTTCAATCGCTTCAAGAGATTCTGCCGTACTAACATGTGCAATATGTACAGGGGCATTAGTTTTCTTAGCAAGCATTATATTTCTTATTATTGGCTTGGCTTCAGATAGATTGGATATACCTTTTAGATTCATTTCCCGCGATATTTCGCCTTCATTAATTACACCGCCTGCCGTTAAACCCATATCTTCACAATGATCAATAATCAATATATCTTCCTTTTTTGAAAAGTTGAGACATTCCTCCATTATTAAATCATTCCATATCGGGTTACCATCATCTGAAAACAGTCGTACTCCATAATCTGCCATGGTTTTTAGATCAACTGTTTCATTCCCATTTTGATTCTTAGTAACGGCACCTATTGGTATAGTATCAATTACAGAATCCTTTTTTATTATTCTTTTCAAATTTTCTAAATCAACAATATTATCTATCACCGGATTTGTATTAGGCATGCAGCAAACTGTGGTATAGCCACCTTTAGCAGCTGCCAATGTCCCGGTTTTTATCGTTTCTTTGTACTCAAATCCCGGTTCCCTTAAATGACAATGCATATCAATAAGCCCGGGAACAACAACCCTTCCGTCAATATCTACGATTTTATCAGCTTTACTATATATTGACCTTGAAATTTCACTAATTTTTCCATCTTCTATCATAATATCATTACTATTTTTATAATCATATATAGTATCAATAATACTGCAATTTTTTAATAAAACCTTCATAATATTTCCTCCAAATTTTAAGATTTATTATGACTCTCTTTATCAACAAGCAGCACAACATCATTACCATCTACTTCTTTAACATTAACAATTATTTTTTCACTTCTGGAAGTTGGTACATTCTTTCCTACGAAATCTGCCCTTATAGGAAGTTCTCTGTGCCCCCTATCAATCAATACCGCTAATTGTATCAGCTTAGGCCTTCCTAAATCCACTATTGCATCCATAGCTGATCTTACAGTTCTACCTGTGTATAAAACATCATCTACAAGTATTACTTTCATATCTAAAATTGAAAACTTAAAAAGCCTTTTTTCACTAACAATAAGTCTCCTCCCGTTTTCCAAGTCATCCCTATATTTTGTTACATCAATTTCTCCAAATGGTAATCTATAGTCCTCGATTTTATATATCTTTTCACTTAGCCTTGATGCTAAATATACTCCCCTAGTTTTAATGCCTAAAAAACATAAATCTTCTATTCCTTTATTTTTTTCGATAATTTCATGAGCTATTCGTGTCAAAGCCCTATCTAAAGCTTTTGAATCCATTAGCTCAGTCTTTACTATCATAATTGCCGCCTCCTTAGCATATAATAACGTGCAAAATATGCTAGTCGGTTATGGTTTTTTATATTATTTTAAAGAAAGCTATTATACAGTTATATAATCCTGCCAAATCGTTGCACTATAATAAGACTTATATTGTTTCATACTAAACTGAAAATGCCTGCCGGAAAGGCAGACTGTCAACTATTAATAAATAATCCAATTATAAACCTTTCCAGCCTCGCTGAGCATGATCAAAGGATATTTCTTATCATAATATCATAGCACCAATATATTGTCTATAGTTCGCACCTCAACAGCTTTAACGAGTAAACTTTATACATAAATATATATATCCAATATTTATTACGTAGAATTCCAAATATTCTGAATTTAACCTTTCTGTCACTAATTGAAAAAACGTTACTTTAATT
>JALNWH010000161.1 GCA_023230985.1 Bacillota bacterium | reverse complement strand
CATTAGATTATTATAGAGAGACTCAAAGTCATCAAGTATTATTGTCCAGGAAACTACATCAATTATCAAATGATGTGCTACAATAAATAACTTTCTACCTGCCGGGGCATAATCCAATAAATATGTCCGAAAAAGAAGATCATTTTCAATATCTACGCATATATCAAATAGATTGTTTATTGTTTTCTCTTGTGTATCGCTATCTAATAAATCCATTTTAATATGTTTTACAACAGATAAATCTGTTAAATGACTATTGTTATAGAATAGCAGTTCTTGCTTCATATCATAATTTATCCTCAAAGAATCATGATGCTTAATTAATTCATTGAATATCA
This sequence comes from Bacillota bacterium, assembly GCA_023230985.1. Classification (GTDB taxonomy): domain Bacteria; phylum Bacillota; class Clostridia; order Lutisporales; family Lutisporaceae; genus JAAYKT01. The sequence goes on along the minus strand of JALNWH010000161.1, from coordinate 3,814 downwards.
AGTTTATATCTGATATATCTATATCTGTTTTTAGATTAAGCAATATTGATTGACAGTATTTATTCCTATTTATCGATTCCTGAGAAAAAAACCATTTGACAATCGGCAATAATTTTATATATCCCTGACACAACTTATAATCATCTTGACTATGACCACTTTTTAATTGTATATATTTACTCATTTCTTTAATAACCGGATACAATAAAATATCTTTTACTTCTAGTTTAAACCCTAATGTATTAAGTTTTGATGCAGTTTGAATTGCTTTTATTGAATCTCCACCTATCAGGAAGAAATTATCATCCTCATTGATTTTTTCCTTTTCTAATACGCTTGCCAATATATCAATTAGTATATCCTTATAATTATTTTCAGCAATATTCTTGTTATCTAAACCCGTGTCTATCGGTTCAGGCAATCTGCTTTTATCAATTTTCCCAATTGCGTTCAACGGAAACTCTTTTAATGTTATAAAATGCTCTGGGATCATATATTTAGGTAAATATTTACTGATGCTCTCTTTGATTCTTTCAACATTTATTAGCGGTGCAATATATGCACATAGATTATTACTGCCATCAGGCTTACTATAGTTTATTACTATCGCTTGCTCAACTCCGAGAACTTTTTCAATGCAATTTTCAATTTCATTTATTTCTATTCTGTAACCACTTATTTTAACTTGATTGTCTTTTCTACCTTTATAGTATATCAACCCATCACTCAATTTAACCGCCATATCTCCTGTTTTATACATTCTTTCACCTGCAACGAACGGATTGGCGATAAACTTTTTCTTAGTCATTTCATGATCATTGTAATATCCTTCAGCAACACTTTTGCCTGATATATACATCTCTCCTATGCATCCATCAGAAAGAATATTAAGTTTTTTATCCAGAATATATATATCTACATTGCTTATTGCTTTCCCAATTGGTACTGATACTTGCGTATCATTATTGTATTCATACGTATGTATCATGCAACCAATTGTTGCTTCTGTCGGTCCATATTCATTATATATATCTATTTTTTTATCAAAGGATTCATAAACCGCTTTTGAAAGGCTAACTTTGAGATCTTCTCCTCCAGCAATTATCTTTTTTATAGATGAGTGACTATTATCATAATCTTTTATTAGATTCATATGTGAAGGAGTAATTTTTATTATATTTACTTTATTGTCTTTCAGAATTTTATAAAGTGCAAATTCATTATTATCATCATTATATATTACTATCTTTCCTCCACAAATAAGCGGAAGAAATATTGAAGTAAGTGTAAGATCGAAAGAAATAGAGGTGAATAACGGGAATGTAGTATATTCATTACACTCATAAGCATCCTTAGCCCAAGTCAAATAATTAACCAGGTTGTAATTGTTTACTAATACTCCTTTTGGATTACCTGTCGTTCCGGATGTATATATAAGATATAAAGGTTCATTACTTTCTACAATATCGTCATAATTGTTTATATTATTGTAATATATAGTTTCGTCATTGAAATTTATCTCTTCACCGGCAAAGTTGATATTTTTATTAACCTCCTGATTCGTCAGTAAAAATTTTACTTTGGCGTCTTTAATGATGAAGCTTACTCTTTCTGAAGGTAAACATGTATCTAATGGTAAGAAGATTCCACCAATCCTCATTATAGCTAATATTGCTATAACGGTTTCAAATGAAGGCTTTGTAAGCACAACTGTAATGTCACCATTTTTAAGCCCTTTGTCAACGAGATAATTCGATAACTCTATTACCTTTTTATGTAAATCATAATACGTTAAATGTTTATCACCATGTATAAGTGCGACATTATTTGGAGTTTTTTGTTCTTGATTTTTGAATAATCCATAAGTACTTATATTTAATGAATTTTGGGCTAATGTTTTATAGCTTTCATTTATTTTTATATTACTTATAACGAGATTAGGATTACTAAGTATCTGATTAATTATGGCAATAAAATTATTATAAATAGAATCTATTTGAGTTTCAGAATATTCACTTGTTTTATAATCAAAATCAATTGATATGCAGTTGTCATTTCCCCATTCTTTTATATTTAGCTGTAAGGGGTAAATTTGATGTCCATTGTAAAATTCTTTTATTTCAATATATTTCTCATTTAATTTAGAATCATGTTTTGTACCATAATAATTTATGCTTAAATCAAATAAATTCCCGATGTGATCTGTTGGGCTGCTTATATCATTAATTAAATAGTTGAAGGGATATTTCTGGTGTTTCAAGCTCCCAAACAACTTTCTTTTTACATCCTTGATCAATTCAATGAATGTATGTGTATCATTTACATTATATATAAATGGCACGGTACTGGTAAACATACCAAATGTGTTTTTTTCATTTATGTTAATTCTATTTGCGACAGGTATACCTATAGCACAGCTATCTACACCTTCCATCTTGTATTTGTATACTATATATATTGAAATAAATAAAGCATTAAGGTTAAGTGAATATGTATTTGCTATTTTTTTGATTGAAGCTAATGTTTCTTTGTTAAGAACGAAAGTTTTACGTTTTCCTCTTGTATTTAGCCAGCTATCATTATCCTTAGCCCTAAATTCTTGGATCTTATTATTCCAGAAGCTGCGATCTTTTATGAACCTTTGTGATTGTAAATATTTTTTTTCGCTATCTATGTAGCTAATATATGAATTATTTGATTTATACTCATTCCCTTTGCACTGTAGCTGGTTATATATATCGCAAATATCTTTAGATAACAAAGAAAACGACCATCCATCTGATATCATATGGTGCATCTTAATATAATATCCACACGAGCATTCAGATATTTTAAACATTGCAAAGTAGTATAATTTCGAGTTATGTAATTGAAATGGTTTTCTTGATTCATAATCCACCCATTCATTAAATGCGCTTTCGGGTTTCTCATGGCAACTAAAATCAATATATTCAACTGGGGAAAAACAGTAATCGTCGACATATTGTTTTACAGTAAACTTTGATTTCACTAATATTATCTTTAAAGCATCATTATCTTTTATAAATATATTGATAGCTTCTTCAAGCAATCTAAAATTAATTAACTGATTAAAATCACATATACCTCCTATGTTGTGCAAAGGACTATGGGGATATATATTTTCATTTATCCATATTCTTTTTTGTGCATCTGTCAAAGTATACAACTTATTTGATTCATAGCAATCATTCACCACACTTACCTCCTTTTAAAATGCTGCCAGCGTTATTCATAATAAAATCAATATCGTATACTGATATATTCTCTTGAAACATGATATCGGGAACACAGACTGCCATCTTATAATTATTATCAAAATTATATTGCTTTATTATACCCCTTAAAACTGCACCATTATTATCATATATTTTTATAGGTCTGTTTTCTAACCGGATACTAAATGAGTCTACAGGGATAGATAGACCCTTACCTATCATTTTTATATAACTCTCTTTGCATGTCCATATTTCATAAAAATATGACAGCCTGTCCGGTAAATCAGCAGATAGAAGGCTTCTATATTCATCCTTTGTAAAATAGCGCTTTGCTATATCTGAGTATTCAATAGGTTTTATTTGTTCAATGTCAATTCCTATCGGCTGTGAAAATGTTGCACAAACTACCCAGTTACCTGAATGTGATATATTAAAATGAAACTCAGGTTTATTATAAAGATAAGGTTTACCATATGAATTTTTTTGTATTATTATATCGTTAGTATCAAGCCTTAATTTCTTTATAATGCTAACTGAAATTAAAAATTTTCCTATCAAGCACCTTTGCGAATCTGAAT
>JALNWH010000160.1 GCA_023230985.1 Bacillota bacterium | reverse complement strand
CGCCATGAATATGAGATAAGCGAAGGCCAAATAAAACTATATAATAATCAAGTATTCGTAGCAGATAATATAAAGGAAATAATACCGGAGTTTTTAATGCTTCTCAAGGGGACAATAGATTGCTCTGATTTGCCTTTAAACGTTTCTCGCAGCTTTTTGCAAAGAGACAGCAATGTAATAAAGCTATCCAAGCATATCACAAAAAAAGTATCGGATAAACTTGCAGAGCTGTTTGAAAAAGAAAGGGAGAAATTCGAAGGATTTTGGAAAGATATCAGCCCTTTTATTAAATATGGTTCCGTAAAGGATAAGAATTTTTACGATAAGGTGAAAGATATACTGATCTATAAATCAATAAATGGTAATTATCTGACACTGAATGAATATTTTGAAAAAATTGGTGGTAGAAACGAAGATGAGAAAGCGGAAAACAAAGTATTTTATGCAAGCGATGAAAAACAGCAGTATCAATATATAAAGTTATTTAGGGAACAGGGGTTGGAAGCAGTCATACTGGATACGGTTATTGATAATCATTTTATAAGCTACTTAGAAATGTATGAAGGCAATATAAAATTTTTTAGAATCGATTCCGATTTATCTGATGAGCTCAAAGGCGATGGAATTGTTGAAGAGGAAAAAGACGAAAAGCTTATAAATGCTATTAAAGATGTTTTAAACATGGAAAAGCTTGAAATAAAGACGGAAAACCTAAAAACAGCAGATCCCCAAGCAGTACTCCTGATGTCTGAACATGCCAGGAGAATGCAGGAAATGAGCACCATGTTCGGCGGCGAAGATATGTCTCATATGTTTAAGGGAGAAGAAACTTTAGTTCTAAATAAGAACAACAACTTGATTAAGATACTTGGGGAATTGACTGAAAACGAAGATAAAAAAGAAGAATTCCAGCTTATCAGCAAACATGTTTATGACCTTGCATTGATGGGCAGCAGAGGTATCGAGGCGGATAAATTGGAAGAATTTTTAAAGCGAAGCGGAGATATATTGGAACGATTGGCAAATAAGTAAGATTCATAAAAGTTAATTTAAGAATAAAAAAAGGCTAAATTTTAAATAGCCTTTTTTTGTGGTATCATTTAATAAAAGATTGTAATTATAAAGTGTTGCAAAGGAGGTAAAGCATGATTTATATAAGCAACGAATCCACAAATCCATATTATAATTTGGCTATGGAAGAATATTTATTTAGCATAAATGATGACAATGATTATTTGTTACTGTGGCGGAATGAGCCAACTATAGTGGTAGGGAAGCATCAAAATACAATAGAAGAGATAAATTCCCAATACGTAAAGGATAAGAAAATACATGTTGTAAGAAGGATGACCGGCGGCGGAGCAGTTTACCACGATTTAGGAAACCTAAATTATTCACTTATAATAAAAAGCAATTATGAAGGCGATTATGATTTTGGGAAGTTTACTTTTCCTATTGTAAAGGCACTGGGGAGACTAGGAATTAAAGCTGAACAGACAGGAAGAAATGATATAACAATTGAAGGAAAGAAATTTTCCGGCAATGCTCAATTCGTCTCAAAAGGAAAAGTCTTACACCATGGGACTTTGCTTTTTGATTCACAAATGGAGGAGCTTACAAATTCACTAAAGGTATCCAAGGATAAGATTATTTCAAAAGGTATAAAATCTATAAGAAGCAGAGTAACAAATATTAGAGATTATCTAGCCGATGACATAGATATAATGGAATTTAAAAAATTGCTTTTAAAGTATATGTTGGATGAAAATGAGAAACTTGAAACCGGAGAACTATCCAAAGAGGATATCCAAAACATAGAAAATTTAAAGGAAAATAAATATATGACTTGGGAATGGAATTACGGTAAATCTCCCGGCTTTAACATAAAGAGATCTAAAAGGTTTGGGAGCGGTAAAGTTGAGGCATTAATTGATGTAAAGGACGGTATTGTTGATGCCATTAAATTTTATGGTGATTTTTTTGGGACAGGTGATTTATCTGATATTGAAAACGCTTTAAAGGGTAAGCGTTATGAAGATAATGAAGTAACAAACAGCTTAAAAGAGATTGAGATCGACTATTATTTTAAAAATATACAAAGTGAAGATTTAATTAATTTAATATTGGGGAAGGAGGAAGAATATTGATTATAAAGACCTTAGCTGAGAATGAGGTAATATCGGAAGATTTTAAAGGACAGCATGGATTAAGCATTTATATTGAAACATCAAAGCATAAACTATTATTTGATACGGGTGCAAGCGATTTATTTTTAGAAAATGCGATTAAACTTGGTGTAAACATTGAAGATGTTGATATTGCTGCTATATCTCATGGACATTACGACCATGGGGGAGGATTGGAAACCTTTTTTCAAAAAAATAAAAAGGCGAAGGTATATGTGCAAAAAGATGCGCTGAAAAACTACTATTCAAAAAGAGCTAATGGAGAGTTTAAATACATAGGTTTTGACGAAAGTATAAAAGAAAGCGATAGATTTGTTTTTGTTGAGAATTACCTGCGCATTGACGATGAACTGGAGTTGTTTTGTGATGTGAAGGGCAGAGAACTTTTTTCTTTGGCTAATAAATCTTTGTTTATGGAACAAGGAAACGAGAAGATGGAAGACATATTTAAACATGAACAAAATTTAATTATTACTGAAGGAGATAAAACGCTTTTATTAGCCGGTTGTGCTCATAATGGAATAGTTAATATAGTTAACAAATATAAAGAAATTAAGGGGAGCGAACCGGATTATGTTATCGGCGGTTTTCATTTATATAACCGTAATAACAAAAAGAGCGAGGACATAGAAACTATAAAAGGCATTGCTGATTTTTTAATGAAAACCAAGTCCAAGTATTATACCGGGCATTGCACCGGATTGGAAGCATATGACCAGCTTAAAGGACTAATGGGTGACAGGATTCAATATATTGCTACGGGTAGCGTGATTAAAATATAATGGTTGATAAAATAAATAAGTAACAGTATATAAAAAGAAAAGTTAAATTCAAACATGACATATAGTTGTCAAGTATGCTTCCTTATAATTAGATTATAGTATTAATTTAATTAGAAGGAGGCAGCAAAGATGGATTATAAAATCGAATTGACTAAGAAAACTAAACAACCGGTGTTATCAGTTAGAACTAGAGCCCCTGTTACGGATCTACCTATGCTATGCGGAAAGGTTTTTACGGATATTGCGGCATATCTCGGTGAATTAGGTGAAGAGCCTACAGACGCAGCTTTCGTGGCATATTACAATATGGATATGGAAAACTTGGACTTAGAACTGGGGTTTCCTGTATCAAAAGCATTGGCGGGGAAGGGTGAGATTCAGCCTAGCTTCATTCCTGAGGGCAATCAAGTGTCTTGTATGCATAAAGGTTCATATTCTGCAACAGAGCCTGCTTATAATGCAATGTTGGAATGGATTGGTAAAAACGGTTATGAACCAACGGGAGCGTCCTATGAATTTTATTATAACTCTCCTGGCGAAGTGCCGGAAAGTGAATTACTAACAAAAATAGTTTTTCCCTTGAAATAATATATCCAGATGTATCTTATAAATAATGCCGCCTGCAAAGCGGCATTATTTATAAGACTAATTAGCATGTCAAAATGCTGAAATATTTCATTATATAGGTTATAATTCAATATAATACAGAAAGTTCCTTTGTGATTTATGTTGCTTATTGCTAGTGAGTTTGTAGAAAGAGAAAAGCCTTTTTGTATTTTACTTTGTCAATCAGGCGGCGATTATATGAAAACTGACAGATTAGTTTCCATTTTAGTAATACTGTTAAGAAAAAGAAAAATTCGGGCGAAAGAACTGGCGGAAATGTTTGAGGTTTCTACAAGAACTATTTTAAGGGATGTAGAAGCATTGAACCTTGCCGGAATACCTATTGTGACATATCAAGGCGCTAATGGTGGCATTGGTATTGCAGAAGGTTTTCGTTTGGATAAGAGTATTCTTACCGAAGATGATATGGCCAGTATTTTTACAACACTAAGAGGTATTGGAAAGACACTGCCGGATTGTAAGCACGAGATTCTTATTGGAAAGTTTAAAAATATATTATCTAATGCCCAACTCAAAACAATTGATTCTAAAGCAAATCAAATTGTCATTGATCCCACACCTTGG
>JALNWH010000159.1 GCA_023230985.1 Bacillota bacterium | reverse complement strand
CTGGCGTTGAAACATTGGTTCCACTAGAAGAAAAACTTGATTCCATGATGGCCGTAGGCAAAAAACTAATAGATGAAAATATCAATCGCATGGGTGATATGGGAACACCCACCGGCAAACGGCTGGCGGAAGAACAAAAATATCGCGATGCACTGCTACGATTATAAAAACCACAAGAATTATAAGCGGAGTTTTTACGGACAAACCATATTTGTTCCACTCTCTTCTTGACCTGTTTCTCTCATATCGTCTCAGCCTACGATTTTGGGCAAAAATGAATATATTGTATTGCAGGCGTATATGCGCCTGCAATACAATATACATAAGGATATTTTTCGCACAGTCAGCTTTCCTGGCACAGATGCTTATATATTTCATTATGCTATATGAAAAGATATGCCTGATATACCTAAAAGAATTCAAATGGCAGTGTATTTATGTCATATATTATCCCTCATCATAAATGTTCTAAATTCTTGTAGTTTTGACAACACATCGGGGTATGTTTCAAAAAATTTATTTAATATTTCGATTTTATTCAGAGCTCCCTTTGTCACGCTATGCTCTATCAATTCAACATTCTCTAGCAGTCTCTCCTCAACGCCGATAATCAATAAAAACCTTTCTATTATTTCATGCCTTTTCAATAGGTATTTACCCATAACCACTCCTTCTTGGGTCAATTGAATCAGCCCATACTTTTCATAGTTTAGATAGCCCAGCTTTGCTAGCTTCTGCACCATTTTCGTCGCTGAGGGGGCTTGTACGTTCAGTGATTCAGCCAGCATATTGATACGAACATGTCCCTCTGTAAGACTGTTCCTATATATCATCTCAAGATAATCCTCCATGCTGTGGGATAACAGCTTATTCTTTTTACCGAGAATTTCATAACCTCTTACGGTATAGAACTTCTTACTGTTCACGGAATCACATCCTAATCTAAAATTATATTCCTGTCATTAAATTTATATGTGTAACATGTCTCATATATTATTCATATATTAGCCATAGGTAAAACTGTTTCACACCCCTAACTTTTATTTTAATAATGCGGAGGTGCAGACTATGAAAAAAAATGTAATGCCCTTACACTTAATTCCTTGCGGGAAAAGCGCCAAAGTAACAGAACTAACTTCCTATGGAAATTCGAGACGGAGGATGTTAGACCTCGGTCTTATCATAGATACAATAGTAGAGTCCTTGCGGAAAAGTCCTTCGGGAGATCCGATAGCTTACGAGATACGCGGTGCTGTGATTGCCTTGCGCTCTGAAGAAGCATCGAGAATAATAGTAGAATTAATATGAGATAGGTCAGGAGGTAACAGGCATGGGTCTTACCAATCAATCAACGGGGAAAAGTGCATTAAAGGAGATGCTGGATATACAAATGAATTCGGCCGATGTTGTCGTAGCATTGGCCGGTAATCCGAACACCGGTAAAAGCACAGTTTTTAACAGCCTTACAGGTTTAAATCAACATACGGGAAATTGGACCGGAAAAACGGTCGCAACTGCACGAGGCAATTACAAATATAAGGATAAAAACTTCGTACTGGTCGATTTGCCGGGAACCTATTCTCTTTTATCCAACTCCGCGGAAGAGGAGATTGCCAGGGATTTCATCTGCTTCGCCAATCCTCATGCTACGGTAGTTGTCGTTGATGCGACATGCTTGGAAAGAAATCTTAACCTTGTGCTGCAGATATTAGAGATGACAGACAAAGTGGTCGTCTGTGTCAATCTGATGGATGAAGCCGAAAGGAAAATGATACAGATTGATATATGTAAACTTTCAAAGCTGCTGGGCGTACCTGTTGTAGGCACTAATGCAAGGAACGGAAAAGGCCTGTCCGAGCTTATGAAGGCTGTTTATGGAGTTTCACACAATCAAATAGTAACAAAACCTATTAAGGTAACATATAATGACACCATTGAGAAGACTATAGAGGATATTGAAACTAAAATAGATCTAGAGAAGTCAAACATATGTGACATAGACCTCTGAAAAGTTTCCCTAAAAGATGCTGTGGTTTTAAATCATTGCTAATATTTATTTTGTCAAGGAAGAAAGCTCTAGTAAACCTTGATTAAATAAATATTAACAATATCATGCTAAGCAGCATTTTTAGAGAAATATTGTTCCACCATTTCATTTGGGGTATTAAAACCCAATATTTTTCTCGCTATATTATTATATCTTCGACTATATCTTTTAAATGCTTTCAGCATTTGATTATAACTTTTAAATCTTCTTTTGTTGTAAAACAATTCATTGTCTATTCTATGGCTTCGCTCTACTACACCGTTTTGCCAAGGTGAATAGGGTCTTGTTCGTTTATGCTCAATTTTCATCTTCTTTAATTGCTTTTCAAATCGTGTTCTTTTATTCGTTGTCTCAGAGTCATTTACAAATTCAAGTCCATTATCTGTTTGTACTAGTTCTATTTTAAATCCTAGCTTTTCTTCTAATCTTTTTAAAAACTCTGAGCTGGTATAAGTGCTGTTTTCTTCTGTTAATTCCATATACCTTTTCCTTGAATATACGTCAATTGCAGTTATTTGGTAATATCTACTGTGGTAACTTGAAAATCCTATGCATTCATTTGGTACATATTTTACATCTATTTGTATACATTGTCCTGGATAGGTTATTGTTGGCTTCTTATATCTAGATTTCGGATAGCTTTTTTGCCTTTTCTTTTTGTTTAGATTCATCTTTCTGATCTGGATACACATTGAATCATAGGTTCTTGTATAGCCTACATCTCTCAGCTTACGATAGACTTGTGCTAATCCCTCATGTCCATGATATCTATGTTTATGTTTAATTAGCTTTAGTTCATCTTTAGTATGCTGATTTGGATGAAAATTGGGCCTTCTGCTTTTATATGCTAATGATTCCACTGTGCCATCATATCTCTTCCTCCAACGATGTACCTGCTGACGGCTAGTGTGATATTTTCTAGCTGCTTTGGCGTTATTATCATGCTTAATTGCATATTTAACTACTCTTTGACGAAATCGCATCTCTTCTGTTATAATTTGTTTCATAAGAAAGGTTCCTCCGATGTTTGTTCTTTGTGGTAAACAACATTATATCAGAGTCCTTTCTTTTTTCATCCTTTTTTGTCACATATGTATTATCTCATATCAATAGAGGATATTGAAACTAAAATAGAAAAATTGACGGATGAGGATATCAATAGCAGATGGATAAGCTTAAAGCTCATTGACGGCGATAAGAGCATTTTAAATACAATCAATGAATACACGGAATTAAGCTTGACAGCGGAAACAATAGACGTCATAGCACCAAGCTCCAAGTACTATGATATGCGCGACAAGATAGTCGGAAGCATCGTAAAGCTTGCAGAGAATATAAACTCACAGGTAGTATGTATTAAAAATAAAAAGCACAATGAACTGGATCGCAGAATAGATGATATATTAACCTCTAAATTGTTTGGCATTCCCGCTATGATTGCATTGTTGGGAATCATCTTTTGGATAACAATTATCGGTGCAAATTATCCGTCTGATGCCATTGCAAAAGTGCTTTTCGGCATAGAAGACAGATTAACCGGTTTTTTTATACTTTATAATATGCCGGAATGGCTTCACGGCGTATTGATACTCGGTGTATACAGAACATTGGCATGGGTAGTGTCGGTAATGCTCCCCCCTATGGCTATATTTTTCCCTCTATTTACGCTGTTAGAGGACTTGGGGTATTTACCCAGAGTGGCATTCAATCTTGATAACTATTTTAAAAAAGCATGCGCCCATGGAAAACAGGCTTTGACAATGTGTATGGGGTTTGGATGCAATGCGGCTGGAGTCATAGGCTGCAGGATTATTGATTCACCCAGGGAACGGCTTATAGCAATCATCACAAATTTCTTTGTGCCTTGCAACGGTCGCTTCCCTATCCTGATTTCAGTAACTACGATTTTTATAGCAGGTGCCGCCAATGGGCTGACACAGGCGGTGGTAGCAACGCTTACAATAACAGCTGTGATTGTTTTGGGAGTGATGATGACTCTTTTTGTGTCAAAAATTTTATCCAATACCATATTAAAAGGGGTGCCGTCTTCATTCTCTTTAGAGCTGCCGCCTTACCGTAAGCCGCAGGTCGGCAGGATAATAGTTAGATCGATCTTTGACAGGACTATATTCGTATT
>JALNWH010000158.1 GCA_023230985.1 Bacillota bacterium | reverse complement strand
CAACTAAGTTAGTGACAGAGAATAAAGCAAGTGCATTAGAGAAGTTTAAGGCAATAGATTATCTCAAGGGTGCAGATGATACAGCATTAGGTGAAGCTTTGATTGTAAATGCAATAAACAGCGGAGATATGGCACAGGCTAATTCATTGACTGTAGATTTGGCTGAAAAGTTAACAGAAGCAGGAAGGGCAGTGCAAGCGGCTAGTATTATGAAACGATTAAGTCCGGAAGGTATGTTGATGTATGCCAATAGGACTATTGCAAAGGCTAATAAGTATTTGCCTAAAGGTAAAGAAATAAAACTAACTGAAAAAATGGCTAGTGAATTGGTTGATAGTGTTAAGCGAATACAAGATACAACAGCCAGTGAGGATTTAGTTGAATTGATAATGCAACAAAACAGAGAATATATGCCTAAAGTCACTAAGGATTGGATAAGGAAGCAGTTAAATGATTCAACCAATGAACGATTATATGATATTGCTATGAACCAAGTTGTAGATAAGATACACGAAGAAGTGCCAGTAACAGTAGCTAAAAAGATAAGGTCAATACAAGCCTTTAGTCATTTGATTAACCCTAAAACCTTACTTAAAAATATGGCCGGTACATTTGGATTCGGTCAAGTTGAAGCAGGAAGCACAGTAACGGGAACATTTTACGATAAATTAATAGCAATGAAAACAGGCGAAAGGGCAGTAACTTTACCACAGTTTCAGGGTGCAGGGACAGCAGGAGTAGAGAGGGCGAAAGATAAAGCAGTTGATATTTTATTAGGAGTAGATAAGTCTAATTGGAAATATGACACAAGCGGTAAGGTATTTAGAGGCAGTGGCTTGTTTGACAAGATAATGAGAATACCTGAAAAGGCTTTAAGTTTAGGCCTACAAGTACCTGATGAATTACAAAAAGGAATAACTTATAAGAATGTATCACAACAGCTAGAACTATTAGGAGGATTTACACCTGAACAAATACACGAAGTTGCAACACAAGCAGGGTTATATGGAAACTTCCAAGACCATAGTTTACCTGCTCAAATACTTCAAGGTGTGAATAATTTAGGTAACAAAATAGGCATAGGAAAAACTGTTCGTGGTACAAGCGGAATGATGACTAAGGAATTTGGATTAGGTGATTTTTTAGTAAGATATACTACTATTCCCGGAAGTATCATAAGTAGAGCAGTAGAATATACACCTTTAGGATTTGCCAAGGCTTTAAATATTATGAGAAAAGGCTTTGATAAAGTAGGACAAAGGGAATTGGCTTTAACTTTAGGAAGGGCAACTAATGGTACAGCTTTAATTGGTATGGGTGTATTGGCTAATAGATTGAATTTAATTACCAGTGAGGATAAAGACAGAAGTAAGAAAGCATTAAGCCTTGAAAGGTCAGAGGGTTTAGGAAATGCAATGTTAAACATAGATGGCCTTATGAGATATTTCCAAGGTGAAGATGCCAGTCCGAAGGCAGGAGACAAATTAACTTCCTTTGCAGCTTTCGCACCATTTGGAACTTCTTTAGCGATAGGTGCAACAGTTGACGAGGAAATGAAAAAGCAAGGATGGAAAGGTGCAGTATCTTATAAGACAGCTAATGCAGCTATGGAACAGATATTAGACATTCCTACCTTGACTGTAATAAGGAAAATGACTTATGCAGACGGTGCTTTTGATGTAGCGATTACACCAGTAGTTGAAGGTATATCAAGTTTTGTTCCTGCCCCGATAAGACATGCGGCTAATTATTTAGATCCAATCTCAAGGAGTACCTATCACAAAGAGGATAACAAAGTCGAAGGAGTAAAGCGAAAGTTTACAAGTACAATACCGGGATTGAAACAAACACTAGAGCCGGCATTATCACCTTATGGGAAGGAAAAGAAGCATACCGAAGGAATATTCCAAAGCTTTATTAATCCGGCTTACACAACGGTTTATCAGCCTTACGAGACAACAGAAAAGCTGAAGGAACTAGAGGAACTAACAGGTGAATCTACCCAATATCCGGCTATAAATGCACCAAACAAGCTAACACATAATAAACAAGAAATAGTATTGACACCAGAAGAAAAGACGAGGTTTAAGAGGACAGCCGGGGAAGAAGCTTATAGACTACACAAACAGATTTTACAAGGCAGGAGTATTAAAAGTCTATCAACTAATCAACAGATGGCAGTATTAAGGCAGCTAGTTAAGGCCAATGATAGGGCAAGGGAAAAAGCTAAGAGGGAATTGCTAAATAATAGAAGATAATGTAATATATAAGTGAGGTGATTATATGTTTATGATATTAGGTATCATCGCTTCAAGTATATTTCACATATATGTTACTTTAGTGGCATTAGCAACATTGGGAATGACTGGTGCTGCATTGGTATTTTTATTGCCGGGATTTAGTGCTTTATATCTATTGTATATAGGTATTAGGTATGCAGGTTTTTGGAACAACTATACCATAGTTTGTATAATGTACGTCTCATTTTTAGCAATAATATTTACTATTTCCATGATACAGGATAAGATAAAATGGAAACAATAATATCAATTATACTTGGTATAATAGGCATATACATCTATTATGCCTTTGACCTGAGAAACAAAATAAGACCTAAGTAAGAGGGAGTGTAAAAACACTTCCTTTTTTTATTTGAAGGAGGAAAGAGTATGGATAAAATTAAAATAAATGGGATATTGGCAATAGTAGGAACTACAATAGCAAAGTTATTAGGGGGTTGGGATATGGCATTATATGTGTTGATTTCAGTGATTGCCCTTGACTATATCACAGGTGTATTAGTGGCAATATTCAATAAGTGTGTCTCATCGGAGATAGGCTACAAAGGCCTATTAAAAAAGATGATGATATTGTTATTAGTGTATTTGGCAGTTTTATTGGAACAGGCCACAGGTACAAATGTTATAAGGCTATTGGTTATAATGTTCTACATTGCAAACGAAGGAATATCTGTATTGGAAAATGCGGGAAAATTAGGAGTGCCTTACCCCCCACAAATTAAAAAGATATTAATTCAATTAAAAGAAGGCGAAAGTATTGAAAAATAATAAGGGATTAGTTGAATATGCGAAAAAGGCCTTAAAAGAAAAGTGGGGCTATGTATGGGGTACTTATGGGCAAGTGTTGACGGAAGGGATACTGTCCTCAAAGATCAAGCAATATCCATCACAAGTCGGTGCATATGAAAGGCTCATCCGTTCAATATGGTTGAATAAAAGAACAGCGGATTGTATTGGCTTAATTAAAGGTTATATCTGGGAAAACGGAGGAGAATTAATTTATAACGCTAACACTGATGTAAATGCTAATGAAATGTATAACATTGCGAAAGAAAGCGGAACTATATCAACTATCCCTGACATCCCCGGGATATGTGTCTATAAAAAAGGACACATAGGGGTTTATATCGGGAGTAATACAGTTATTGAAGCACATAGTACAAGCACAGGAGTAATCCAAACCCCGCTAAAAGGGTTAAGCGCTACTGCATGGACACATTGGCTTATGGTACCACAAATAAATTATATAGGAGTTGAGAATTTGAAACCTATTTTGAAACTTGGGAATAAAGGTGAATCTGTAAAAGGCTTGCAAAATAGCCTTATAAAGCTAGGCTATGACTTAGGGGCTTATGGTGCTGACGGTGATTTTGGCAATGCTACAGATAAAGCGGTAAGATTATTTCAGTCGAGAAATGGACTTGTGTCAGACGGAATTGTCGGAGAAGCTACATGGGCAAAGATAGATGAGCTTCTAAGGCTTGAGACAGTATCACCCTTTGATGATAAGTACAAAACAGCATTATTAACGGTAAAGGAAATAATAGATACAGCGTTGGGGGAATGACTAAGCCTACATACCATGAATACTATGATATCAATGACAAGCAAACTACCTATCTGATAAAATGTAAACCAACAGATATAGATATAGTTATATTGGGAAATACCCTTCATGGTGCTAATAAGAATGGCATTAACGGAACATTCTTTGATACTCCTAATCCAAAGTTGACTAAATCATGTTGGGGATTGGCGGTAAACAATGGAACATATATTGGGGAGAATTCTTTCCTTACTGATTGGGGTGGTACAAAAAGAGGGGTAGTGGCTTGGAATGGTAAAGAATTGGTATGTAGGAGAATAAATCACTATACAGAAATACCCGGTAT
>JALNWH010000157.1 GCA_023230985.1 Bacillota bacterium | reverse complement strand
TTGAAAACGGTGAAATTGGTTTATTCTTCGAGAAGGATGATTACCGGGATAATGTTTTCGTGCGCCTAAGTTTGGAATGGCTAACCGATGGCGAAGATGGGTATGTTAGGCCTTAGGATGAATAAGTTGTGTTTGTTGGTGGATTGTTTTGGCTGGTGCTGACTTTTTTAAGATTGGTAGTACTTCAAAATGCTATAAACCCAAAAAATCTTTCCAACTTATCCATCCCTTTTTTTTGAACTTTCTGTTGGGGTTGCTTGTAAGCTTTTTATCTTCCAAATAGCGTTTTTTTTGGTGATATTCTGCTATACTTTTGATGTTCAATTTATGGGCTGCCTTTCTCGCATCTTCATAAGAAGTGTATTTATCTCGTGACTCAAGTCCAAGAAAATGATAATAATTAATCCACCCAGCATCTTTATATTTCATTTCGGGAGTGCTTGGTAATCTTGGGTCTAATTTGTAAAGATGTTGTTTTCTGTATGCCTCTCCGGTTTTAATATCTAATTTCTGCGCCGCTTGCCTTGCTTCTTCATAAGTAGGGTATATGTCTGTTGGTTCATTTCCTAAAAATGAAGGCCAATCAACCCATCCTTTATGTTTATACAGAATATCAGGTGTGCTTGGCAGTTTAGGGTCTTTTTTATATAATTTCTTATCATGATAGTGACGTCTATTTTTGATGCCCAACTTTTGCACTGCTTTTTGTGCATCTCGATATGTAATATAAGGCGATTGTTTTTGAATATTTAAAAATATATTTGAATTTATCCAACCTTTATTTTTATAACACTCACTTGGTGAACTTGGTAATTTAGCATCCTCATGTCTTCTTTCTTTATACTCTTTCATAGACAATATGTTTAGTCTTCTTACTGCCTTTTCAGCTTCATAGTATGAATACAAAACTGGAGCTTTTGTTCCTAAAAAAATATACCAACTTATCCAACCTTTTTCTTTGTATCGTTTTTCGGGGTTACTTGGTAATAAAACATCTTCTTTATATCTTTTTTTTGCCATGTATTCAACTCTGGTTTTTATTCCAAGTCTTCTAACTGCCTTCTCTGCTTCTTCATAAGTATTGTAAACTACTTCAATAAAATCATTCCAATTTGTCCAGCCTTTTCCCTTATAAAATGAATGTGGTTGACTTGGCAATTTTGGGTCATCTTGATATCGTTTTTGATCTACATATTCTTTTCTGCTTTTTATTCCAATACGAGATGCCGCTGATTTCGCTTCCTTATATGATTGATAAAAATCAGGACGTGGAATATCTAAAAACTCATAATAATCTACCCAACCAGTATCCTTGTATTTGTCCATTGGATTACTTGGCAACATTTCATCCAAAGCATATTTTAGTTCGTAATCCTTACGGCTTTTTAGGCTCAGTTTTTTTGCTGCTTGCTTGGCATCAGAATAAGCGGAATATGCCTTTGGAATAGGTTTTCCGAAAAAGTGATAATTACTGACCCAGCCTTTGTTCTCATAAAATTTAGCAGGTGAATTAGGGAGTCTTTTATCTTCTTTATATCGTATTCGATATTCTTTCTCGGTCTTTATTTTCAATTTAGCTACAGCATTTATTGCTTCTTCTATAGTTTGATACAACTCAACTTTATCAACCCCAAGAAATTCTGGAAATCCATTCCATCCGTTTTTGTTATATTTTCTCTGAGGGCTACTTGGGAGTCTTTGGTCTTCAGCATGCCTTTCTTTGTATTCAGTATATGATTTTATCAAAAGAGCTCTTGCAGCCAATTTAGCTTCTTCATAGCTTTCATAAATAGTAGTATCAGTTGTGCCAAAATAATCAGACCAACTAACCCATCCTTTTTTATGGTATGTGCGGTCGGGTTGACTAGGTAGTTTTGCGTCTTCTTTATATTTTTTTCTGTATTCAATAAATGTTTTAATATTCAATTTCTGCGTGGCTAATTTCGCTTCTAAATAGTAGGAGTAAAATTCGGTTGTCTCTCGTCCGAAAAAATTGGGCCAATCAATCCAACCTTTGTTTTTATAAGTAACATAAGGTTTGCTTGGCAATCTTGGGTTTGCTTTAAAACCACGTCGATATTCATTTTCAGTATTTATCCCCAACCTTTTTGTGGCTTCTTTTGCATCCTCATAGGAGCGATAAAAGTTTAACTTAACCTCAACTTTTTTGATTATTTCATGAATGTTTTTTATTTCGTCATGAATAGTTAGCGTTTTAGGTATTTCCACATCCTTAAATCCCAGATCAGCTAATGTTTTTTTATACCTAATGACTTCTTTTTCTGACTCTTCAACTAGATTGATCTTAACATTTTGGTAGTTAAGTACACAGTCAAAAATTAGTGGGTTTTCTTTCCCGTTATTTCGTAATACCCTCCCAATTTGTTGCAAATAGACTCTTGGAGACTCTGTTTTACGGAATAACATGATTGAATCAATGCCTTTAACATCAATGCCTTCATTCAGCATGTCGATGGCAAGTACAATTTTAGTTTGTTTTAAAGACAGGCTACAATTTGAAAAATCATCTAAGATAGATTTATTCTTTTTTTTACTTTGCCTTGAGGTTACTCTTTCAATATCAACATTGCTGAATTTCAAAAATGTATTATCCAATAATTTTCTAATGTTATTAACATGCTCAACACCTTCACAAAAGGCAATTATTTTTTGATATTCTAATGAAGCATAATGTTTGTAAATAATATTTTGGATGGAATAATCTTTTACTTGGGTAACGTCTAAGAAGCTACTTACCTTTGCTCTTTCCTCTGGGAACTTTTGATATTTAGAATTAATTTCAAGCTTAACTTCTTTTATCTTAGGGGTTAAGTCCTGGACAGAGTACACATATTTACCTATTGTCGGTAAAATCCCCTGTGTAATTGCACGAAATAAACTAAGCTTACCAGCGCAATTATTGCCCATAAACGTTTTCACATCAAGTCCAGAAGAATGCCTTTCCATTGTTGCTGATAAACCCGCTACTTTTGTTTTTTTGTCTAATAATGGCAAAATACCTTGCTTATTCCAAAGTGGTGCACCTGCTCTATGAGCCTCATCCATAATTACATGACTATATAAACCAGAAGGTATTGCTTTCGCATTGCGATAAAGGTATTGATAAGTTAATATAGTAATTACTTTATCTGGGTTAGGATTTTTAGCAATTTGCTCAATTGGAATAATCGTATTTATAAGGCTTATGATTCTTTCATTGATAAATGAAGATGGCGAAATTATCAATATCCTATTTTTATCATTTAAGATGAGATTCTCTACAATCTTAGCAATTATATAAGTTTTACCAGTACCCGTGGCGTGTTCAACATAACATCTTTCACCGTTTCTCCAAAACCGTAAAATATTCTCGTAAGCAGATTGCTGGTGATTTTTTAATTGAATTGTTGGATATTCTGGATGTTTACTTTTGTAATTAGCGAAAAGGTTATAAATAATTTCCTGCTCGTCCCAAACGTTAATATTTGTTTCGGAAATGATTTTGACTTTTATGCCTTTAACATACTTCCAAGCGACTAAGCAAAAGTTATTATTGCTTAAATTATATTGTTTTTTGTAGTTTCGTTCAAACTTCTTCTGTGCTGCTTCAATATCATTAATACTGATTGATTCATTCCAGTTTTTTGCTTGCAGTACAAACTTGATAGAATTATCCTTTGGGTATTTAATTAACAGGTCACAGCCCCCATCATGGCCTCCTTCACCAATACGATCTGCCAGATATCCGTTCCCTCTAAATAACTCAGCCAAGAGCATTTCAAACAATTCACCTTTTATAGTTTTAAGTGAGTTTTTGAAAATGCTAAAATCTATATTAACTATTTTGCTATTTTGTTCACAGAAATCTTTTACAAAAAATTCAAAATTATGTTTCTCCATGAAGAAATTATTGAGTTTTAGAGCAATAAAATTAGTCAAAAAAAAGGAGTCTGGCTTTCGCCACTCTGGAGCTATAAATAATAGATTTTGATTTCTACCCGAATCAATAATAATGCTTGAGGTTGTTGCCATACGTAGGGCATCTCAACAGGCCTATTTGCCGTGCCAGACAGGCTCGACGACCAATTTGTGAGGTAACCCGAAAACTGACTTTTGAACGTCCGGCTGAGCTTCAAAACGTCAAGTAAAAATCAAAAACTACTAATATAATAACTAGATATAGTGTAAGTTATGGTACATATTTGCCT
>JALNWH010000156.1 GCA_023230985.1 Bacillota bacterium | reverse complement strand
GCTTACGTTTATCTTTAAAATCTTGTTTAAAAATTTTTATTTTGGACTTAAGATAAGTAAGCGAAAAAATGTTTAATCCATTCTCTTTACAAGCGTATAGATGTCTTTTGTCCTGAGTAACAGTTGGTGGTAGAGATGAATACAACTTAGAACCTTTCATATAATCTAAAATTTTTATATTGACTTGATCAATAGGAATTTGTCTTATATATTCAAATGTTTTATTTATCGTTTCTTCCGTTTCCATAGGTGCACCAATAATAAAATTTCCTACGGTATAAATACCAATGTCATCCGCGAAATGAATTAGTTTTTTAGTCTTTGATAGGTCAATTTTTTTATCAAAATATTGTAATACTTTTTCATTAGCTGATTCTATACCGAAGCTTATTAGAGATACATTAGCATCTTTTGCAAGTTTTAAAAAATCTAAATCAATATTCACCCAACTACTTAATGCTATTTTCATTCCATCTATTATTTTTTCTTCGCTCAATATTTTTAATATTCTTTTTCCCCTTGAAAGGTTAAAAGTAAAATTATCATCGGTAATCCATACATTAACATAACCTTGATCCTTAATTAATTTAAACTCTTGAACGACATATTCTGCAGTATGTTCCCTATAATTATTAAACCAGCCTTTTCTCTGGCAGAAAGTACAAGTATTTAAACAACCTCTACTCGTCTGTATCAGTGTAGACTTAGCTAAGTTTGGTTTTCTATGTAATGTTCCTCCATGAACTATATAATCTGATAAAATGTCCCTATCGGGAAATGGAAGTTCGTCGATACTTTCCAACGTTGTATTATAAAATTTAAATGGAGCGAGTTTTTCCCCCCGAAGTAACAAATTTACTACATGATTTATGTTTTTCTCCGGTTCATTTATAAACGTAAAATCCGTATTAGCAACATGACGTGGAAACAATATACAATCATAGCCAAAAGCAATAACTTTTATATGTCTATGGTTTTGTTTAATAAATGTTGTCAAAAGTTCACCAGTACTGATATTAGTAGATCTTTTTAAAGGATAACTATCAAATTCAATAATAGTCACATCAATAGAACACAAAAGAATGTTTAGCTCCTTAAAATTAATTTCTTCCACGGAATAATCCTTTATGCATACATCATGACCATATTGTTTTAAAATAGCTGACAAATACAATAAGTTTATAGAAAAACCAAATCTGGTATCTTTTAACTGCTCTGGTTGGGGATATACTAATAATATACTAGCCATCCTGAATTACCTCGTTTTTTAATAGCTCCACCATTGCATATAAACCCCAGGACGCACCATCTTCGATTTCATGGTATTTCCAAATACCGTTAGCTAATTGGTTACTAGATAACCATTCAAATGCTTGGTAAAACACTCTTCCCGATACCATCTCCTTATATTGGAGAAGCCCTAGTGTAGCGATGCTTGTGCAGAAAACATCTGAATCAATAGGGTGTTCTTTCCAAGGTGAAAAACCCCCATCGACTTTTTGATTATTAACTATCCAATTAACCGTCTCTTCTATCAGATGCTTATTTACAGGGCTGTATTCATTCCTTTTAAAAGCCATCAAAATATATGCTGCTTTATATGTTAAAGAGTTTTTTTCTGAAATCCACAATCTCTCCAATAAATAGCAATCACTCTCATAACATATTTCGGGCAATAAATAAAACATTATTCCGGTTACCGGGATCCGACTTATATCTCTCTTGGCCCTACCCCACAAACCATTTTTGTTTTTTTGGGTATTAAGAAACTTTAATCCCTTTTCAATATTACTTTTATATTGCTTTTGATCAATCAGTTTTAAGAAAAATATATTCCACATAGTATCCACAATACTTACCCAACCACCATCTTCATCATTCTGTTCCTCTATACAGCGTCTGATTATATTGGGAGGTATAGAGTTTTTTGACATCCCGCTCAATAAAAGTAGACTAGCAGTCTTAGTAATTCTCTTAAATTCAATATCCTTTTCATTCATTTCTGCAATCATATTTCTTAGTGAACCAATGGTTTTGATAATTTGTTTTATACTATTCATAAATTGTCTCCGGTATTTATAGTTATTTCTGAAAACCTGGTGTCTCTAAAGATAGGGTATATCTCCCGTATATTCTTTAATCCAAGGAGCCACATAAATAACCTTTCAACTCCAAGGCCGAACCCGCTAAGCAAAAAATTTGAATAAGGCATCATCTTAACATACCATCCTAATTCTTTTTCAACTCCGGCAACTTTAAACTTTTTCTTTAGCAAAGATAAATTAGTTTGCTTTTCATTACCTTCAACTGCCTCACCTATATTAGGTAACAACAGGTTAAATGAAAGGCTAAACTTATCATTTTTAGGCTTAGCAACCCATGATGCAATATCACTTGGAAAATGTATTACTATAGTAGGTATTGATTCAGCTATTACTCTTTCATACTTACCTAAACCCCTATTCCCAATCCCGTATTTTTTAGCAATATCTTCATATTCAACAATCGAAAATTGTGTATTTAAAACTAAATCCTTATCGATTTTCACTAAGTTCATAAATGGTCCTACCGAAAACTTATATATAACGAATTTAATTAATTTTTCCAGTTCGACTATGCATTCTTTTAAATTTTTATTAATGAAAGCTACTTCCAAAAGATCAAACTCTGATAAATGTCTATTGGTATGAGATTTTTCTACTCTAAAACATTTTTGAATAGTAAAAACTTTCATCAACTGAACAGCATAAACATTTAAGAAAAGAGCATTGCTTGTTGTTAATCGGGCAGGAGCCTCAAAAAAATCAAAATTAAAAGCCTTTTTCTTATGTTGGCCATAGTGAATAGTTGGCAAGCGGACCTCAATGTAACCATACTGAGTAAAATACTCTCTTAACACTAAAAGCATATAAGAATATGCCCGAACGATATTTATTTTTTCTTTAGACCAAAAATTACCATCTACTTGTTCAATACTAGAAATCAATTCTAATATTACTAATTCTCCCTGCTTACTGACTGTCTTAAAACTATAATAGTTATTTACCTTCAACCCCTTGATAATATTAAATATTTTATATCCAACCACACTCCTGTCACATACAAGCTTAAATAGATTATTATTACTTAAAAGCATAACAAATATAATACCACCCAGATTCCTTATGCTTAAAACCTTACCCTCAGTTATTTGCATTATCTTTTCTCCAATAATAAATCTGTCCACTGTTTGATTTTTTTACAATAATATAACCTAATTTTTGATTTAGTTTATTAACTGTTATATTTTTGGAAAAAGTTTTTTGTTCTATATAGCTAAATTTATTTTCAATTGCACGAACCAGAAACTCAGCATAACCTTTTCCCCGATAAGCACTATCAATCAAAATTTCTTCTATAATAGCACCATTATTATTCCTGCCGCTTTCCCTTAGGTAACCTATTATTTTATCTTGATTTTCAAGAAGGTAAATATGCCTTTCGCTGCGGATATTTGCTTTTATTACATCAAATTTTTTATCTAAAGCTAAAAACTTAATCTCTTCCTTCGATAATCTTTTAATTAATTCAAAAATATTGTCTTTATCTTCTTTTTTCACCCTCCGGATCCAAACATCTTTTAAAAATAAGTTTTTAAAATTAGAACACAATATATTAATTTTATCTTCATCTGATATACTTGCTTCATCTACTATAGCAAGTTCCGTTAAATAAATATCTTCACCTTGTTTAGAAAAAGGGTAATCTGAACCGAACAAAATTCTTTGGCTGCCAATCTGGTTAACCATAGCAGTAATTACTCCGCTATCCCTTATCGTTGAAGTTTCAAAATAAAGTTCCTTATAATTTTTTAATTCGGGGATAACCGTTTCCATTACATCATCCCCGGTAAACGGCCATTTTCTCCCCGAATGGGCCAATATGATTTTTAGGCCTGGAAAGTTATTCTTAATTAAACTAATGTTATGTACTATTGTATTTAACTTGGAATGAATCAATAGAAATAGGCCGTTTTGTTCCAAATAATCATATATATTAAAAAAGACTCTTTTGTCCAGATCACCTGTAACATAGAAGTGCTCTTTTACACCATATATGTTAGAATTTTCTAAATGTTTAGGAGTTAGACCTTCGGACATTAAGAAAAAAGGGATAAACAGTTCTTGATTTTTTTTATATGCTTCCAGGATGTACTTGTTTGCTCTGGATAAATCAATTTCTTTAAAAGGAAAAGGGAATATT
>JALNWH010000155.1 GCA_023230985.1 Bacillota bacterium | reverse complement strand
CTCTTAGTTATATAACGGTTTAACCGCCTGCATAGCAGGTCACTCCCGGGCGGAATTCAAAGACTTGCCCTTCGGCTTGCACCTACCGCCGAATCTCTAACCAAGCAGTATCTTCTACTTTTCCCTATCATTGCACTATATATGTGATTTTATATATAATACTACTTATTACTGTAAATTTCAAGTAAAAACTAATACGCTTTACCTATAACTACCATATGCTTGGCTTCTTTACCGCATATTGCACATTTATCTCCAAGCTTTTCCTTCTCCAAGGGAATACATCTAATAGTAGCACTAGTATCGGCCTTTAGTTTATCCTCACATTCTTCACTTCCGCACCACATAATCTTTATAAAGCCTTTATTCTCTTTCATCATATCCTTTATCTCTTCATAATCATTGGAAACAAAGGTCTTTTTCTCCCTATCTTCTAAAGCTGTTTTAAACATATTATTGTGAATATCATCCAGTATTTCGCCTAATCTCTCATTCAATTCATCCATAGGTATGGCAAACTTCTCCAAGGTATCTCTACGCACTGCCATCACCTGATTGTTTGCTATGTCTCTGGGGCCTACCTCAAGTCTGATAGGCACGCCTTTCATTTCCCAATAGTTAAACTTCCAACCAGCACTGTATTCATCTCTGCTGTCAATTTCCACCCTGAAGTCTTTCGCTAGCTCATTTTTTAGCTCATAAGCCTTATCCAACACGCCTTCTTTATGAAAAGCAATGGGCAAAATAACTACCTGTATAGGGGCAACTCTTGGAGGCATTTTTAACCCTCTGTTATCGCCGTGAGTCATAATTATGCCGCCTATAAGTCTCGTGGTGATAGCCCAAGAGGTGCTCCAACCGTGCTTTCTGACTCCGTCTCTATCAAGAAACATTACATCAAACATTTTAGCAAAATTTTGCCCTAGATTGTGAGAAGTACCCGCCTGTAGAGCCTTACCGTCATGCATCATTGCTTCCATCGTATAGGTCCTGTCGGCTCCGGCAAATTTCTCCTTTTCACTTTTTACGCCTAAAATAACGGGTATAGCCAGTTCATCCTCTAGTAACTCCCTATATATTTCAAGAATTTTTAAGGTTTCCTCTTCCGCTTCTTCTGCAGTAGCATGCAAAGTATGACCCTCCTGCCACAAGAATTCGGCAGTTCTCAAAAACGGTCTCGTAGTCTTCTCCCATCTCACCACATTGCACCATTGATTAATCAGTAATGGCAAATCCCTATAAGATTGCACCCATTTGGAATACATAGGCAGTATAATCGTCTCCGATGTAGGCCTTATAAATAATCTCTCCGTTAGCTCCTCACTACCTCCGTGGGTAACCCATAGCACTTCCGGTGCAAAGCCTTCGAAGTGATCCTTTTCCTTTTCTAAATAGCTTTCCGGAATTAAAAGGGGAAAGTAAGCATTTTTATGTCCCGTTTCTTTAAGCCTTTTATCCAGCGCACTTACTATCTCCTCCCAAAGGCCATAGCCATAAGGCTTTATAATCATGCAGCCCTTTACCGGTGAATAATCTACCATATCAGTCTTTAAAACTATATCCGTATACCACCTTGCAAAATCCTCTTCCATAGGTGTCACTTCTTTTACAAAATCCTGTTCTTTCTTCTTGCTCATTAAAATCTATCCTCCTGTATATCTATTTTCCCTTTTTAAAAAATAAAAAACCTCGTCTCCACAAAGGGACGAAGGTTTATTCGCGGTACCACCCAAATTGGCAATGCATCTGCATGCCCACTCAAAGCCTTTAACGGCGGCAAACCGTTTGACTTTTAATCAAATGCTCCAAGGCGGGTTCAAGAGCTTAGCCAAGGAAACTTCACAGCCTATGGATTTCCCTCTCTTATGGCATTGATTCTTTACTATTCCTTTTCATAACTAAATATTTTATTAGGCCTATTATATATTATTGTATGTGTATCGTCAAATTATATCGTTTTGGCTTTATTTAATCATTATTATCCTTACCTTTCATATCTTAACCACTTATGATAATCATCTTATTATATTTGCTACGATTGCTGAGTTTCAAGGCAAATAATCTGTAATCTATTCCCCTAAATTTTTTATTTCATATATTCTATCTCTTGCTTTTTTATTTAAAGTCTCAACGCCGGTTTTTTTATTTCTAACTGCATGGCGCAAATGTTTGAGAGCCTTGTCCTTTTCTCCTTTTCTATAAAACAACTCGCCTAACAAAATACACATCTGTTGTTCTTGTGCTGCCGTTAATTCTACAGTTTTACTATTATAATAGGCTTCATAAAAATTTATAAATGCTTCTTCATAGGCCACTTCATACATTTCTTCGTCTCCAATATCCTTGTATAGCCATGATAGTGACATCCATAAATTTGCAACCTTCAGTGGATTATCATTACACACATTTGCCCAATAAAGTGCAACATAGTATGTTGCAAAAACAAAATTAATATCTAACTTTCCATCTGTATTAATAATAATCTTTTCTTTGAAGTTTTTCTCATCCGACTTTATTTTTTTGTAACAAGCATCGCTTACATTCTCAAAATCCGTATAATACTTCGCATAATAACAGTTAGGACAAATCCATATATTATACCAAAGGGGCTCAAAATCTTTATAAATCCTTCTAAAATCATTTTCTATCCTATCAAGGCAAAGCTTCGATAGCCTTTGTTGCTTCGCTGTAAATTCTTTCTCACATATAGGACATTTGATATCCGTTTCATAGTAAAATCCTTTATAACTATCCGGCTCCTGTCCCTCGTAATGTTTGTGGTTTTTATGAAAAAGAGCATTATCCGTTATTATAATTCTATCCATTTCCTGATTGGGGTGTCCATCTTCCTCTAATAGACTACATCTAAACTGTGAACTTATTTCTTTTAATTCACTGTTCATACGTCTAACTCTGCTGCTTAAACCTTTCATAATATTGTATGCAAAATGAGGTTCCTCTTTTATCAGATTTATTAAACCATTGCGATCTATGCCTACTACTATCATATTATCTCCTGCAATAACCGTAGCATTTCGTGAAGCATTTTCCAAAATAGACATTTCACCAAAAAAACCGCCTGTAGGGATCTCTGAAATCTTTAAAGGCGTACCATCCATAAGATTGATATATACATCTGCTCTTCCTGATAAAACAATGTACATTTCATCGCCTTTGTCCCCTTCCTTGCAAATGTATTCATCAATCTTATATTTCCTAAAACTTCCTACGTTTTTAATTTTCTCAAGGTTTATCATAATCTGACCATCCCTTCTCCGTCCAAATTATAAGGGTTTTATTCATGCGAAAAAATTTATAGCATAACAGATATAATTGTAACAGTAAAAATATATAAACTGGGATAGAAATTAAATTAATATCTATTTATTTTTTATGTATTTCAAAGATACATTTGTCTTGCTGGTTTTACGGGATTGTATTTCAAATTGCTTTAGTGAAGATACAAAGGGTGTCAGCTTAGAAAATCCATAGTTTCGCGTATCAAAATCCGGATATCTCCTATTCAGCATATTCCCTACATCCCCTAAAAAAGCCCATCCGTCTTCATCAGATGTCTCCGTTATTATGGTCTTGATAGCCCTTATGATTTCGTCCAGACTTGTCATATTGGCATTTAATTTATTGTTCTTTTCCTCATATTCTTTATTGTTAGCTGCAGAAGCATTGATAACTGTAGATGCCAATACCTCCAAATATTTAAATTTTTCACAAGCAGCGATAAAAGGCGAAGGGGTTTTCTTCTCTCCCATGCCCAGCACATACATCCCGGCTTCTCTTAATCGAGATGCAAGTCTGGTAAAGTCACTGTCACTGGAAACAATACAAAACCCATCTACGTTTTTTGAGTAAAGTATATCCATAGCATCTATTATTAAAGCTGCATCTGTAGAATTTTTCCCAAAAGTATAATTATATTGTTGGATTGGTGTGATGGAGTAGTTTAGCAATATGCTTTTCCACGATGATAATTGGGGTTTAGTCCAATCGCCATAAATCCTCTTATAAGTCGGTGTACCGTGATTCGAAATTTCATCAAAAATAAACTTAACATATTTGTCCGATACATTATCCGCATCTATAAGCACAGCAATCCTTTTATCTTTGTCCATGTTTATCCCCTTTACATCCATATTTTATAATAAGTATACCATAGTTCTTAGGAATAGTTGTCCTATAATACAACTATTTTACTTATTAATCCAATTCATGTATAAAAAGCCCGCT
>JALNWH010000154.1 GCA_023230985.1 Bacillota bacterium | reverse complement strand
TAAAGTAACGTTTTTTCAATTAGTGACAGAAAGGTTAAATTCAGAATATTTGGAATTCTACGTAATAAATATTGGATATATATATTTATGTATAAAGTTTACTCGTTAAAGCTGATTAAAAAATCAATTGATTGACAAGGTCGGCGGCCTATGATAAAATTGTCGTGTTATAGGCATATCCGCTCGGAACGGGTTTAAAAGTTATTACCTGGTTTTCGGCGAGACTTATTAAATAGGAGGTGTAATGCCTAATGTACGCAATTATTAAAACAGGCGGTAAGCAGTATAGAGTCAGTGAAGGTGATACAATAAGAGTTGAAAAACTTTTACAGGAAGAGGGAGACATAGTATCTTTTGATGAAGTGCTTATGGTTGAAGATGCAGGAGATATTAAAGTCGGTTCTCCCAATCTGGAAGGTGTTACTGTTGACGGTACGGTACTTAAGCAAGGCAAGGCCAAGAAGATTATTGTGTTTAAATTTAAACCTAAAAAGAATTACAGAAGAAAGCAGGGACACAGACAGCCTTTTACTCAGGTAAGAATTGATAAAATTAATGCATGATGGTATGATTAACGTTGAAATTTTAAAGGGTATCAATGGCTTTATTAGAAAGTTTACAGTAGAAGGTCATTCCGATTATGCGGAATATGGCAGTGATATTGTATGCAGTGCAGTATCAGTGTTAACTCAGACAGCTATTATAGGACTTAGAAACGTTGCAGGTGTAAGTGTTATATATATCATGGAAGACGGGTTAATAGACTGTGAAATCCCTTTTATTCATGAAAAGGATAAATTAATTAAAGCTAATGCGATACTTGATACAATGGTTATAGGATTAATGAATATTAAGAAAAATTATTCAGCTTATATTGATGTTGTTATTAAAGGGGAGGTGTAATTATGTTTAATATAAATCTTCAATTGTTTGCTTCTAAAAAAGGAGTTGGAAGTTCAAAGAACGGAAGAGATAGTGCGTCCCAAAGACTGGGTGTTAAAAGAGGAGACGGTCAATTTGTTAATTCAGGAAGTATACTGGTAAGACAAAGAGGTACTAAGATACATCCCGGTATTAACGTTAAAAGGGGCAGGGATGATACTTTATTTGCTGTTTCCGGAGGCATTGTCAAGTTTGAGAGAAAAGGCAGAGATAAAAAGCAGGTAAGTGTTTATCCTGTGGCGTAGAATATTATTGAATAAAAAAGTGCAGCTAAATTGGCTGTACTTTTTTATTGCCCTTATGTTTAAATTATAGTAAAGTGTAAAATAGTAATCTACATGAGGTGAAATAATGTTTGTTGACAAAACTAGGATATATATTAAAGCAGGTGACGGAGGAGACGGCAGTGTATCCTTCAGAAGAGAGAAATATGTGCCGGATGGGGGTCCGGACGGTGGAGACGGAGGAAATGGCGGGAATATTATTTTTATAGTCGATCCAAATATGAAAACACTGATGGACTATAAATATAAAAGAAAACATATTGCTAAAAACGGTGAAATGGGCGGCAAGAATAACAGATATGGTAAAAGCGCTAAAGACCTCTATATAAGAGTTCCTGCAGGGACAGTTATTAAAGATGCCGATAACGATATTGTACTTGCGGATTTAAAAAAGAAAAGTAGCCAATATATTGCAGCCAGAGGAGGAAATGGCGGGAAAGGAAATGCTAAATTTGCTACTCCTACACGTCAAACCCCTAGATTTGCTAAGTTAGGTAAAAAAGGAGAAGAAAGAAACATCGAGCTGGAACTCAAACTAATTGCTGATGTAGGTTTAGTTGGACTACCCAATGTAGGCAAATCAACCTTACTGTCAATAGCTACAGCGGCAAAACCCAAAATTGCGGATTATCATTTCACCACCCTATCACCGAATTTGGGCGTTGTTGAACTAGGTGATAACAGAACCTTTGTCATGGCGGATATTCCCGGGCTTATTGAAGGGGCTCATAAAGGTGCCGGGCTAGGTCACGGTTTTTTAAGGCATATAGAAAGAACTAGGATGATTATTCATGTTCTGGATATTTCGGGTGTTGAAGGAAGGGATCCTTTAGAAGATTTTAAAAAAATAAACGAAGAGCTGAGACTTTACAGTGAAAGACTTTCATCAAAAATACAAGTAATTGCATGTAATAAAATGGATATACCGGGTTCCGAAACGAATTATAAGCGTGTCCAAAGTATTTTATCTGATGAAGGGTATGAGGTATTTCCTATATCGGGAGCTACTAAGAAGGGGATAAGAACCTTATTGGATAAAGTATATAATATGCTTGATGAAATAGTTGAAGAAGAAATAATAGAAGATGTAAGTGAGTTTATTTATTATGAAGATAAAGATGAAAAAGAATATAGTATTAGAATTGACGAGAATACTTTTATAATAGAGGGTAAATTTGTAGAAAGAATTTTAGCATCTATAAACATACACGATAGTGAATCCCTAAAACATTTTCAGAAAATTTTAATTAAGAAAGGCATTATAGATGAGTTGCGTCAAAAAGGAATAGAGAACGGAGATACGGTTAAAATGAATGATCATGAATTTGATTACTTTGATTAAAAGAGTTATGAGTTGTATGGGATAAGTAAAAAAGAGCAAGTGAGGGGAGATAATATGATTGTCGGCCTAATTACTATTGTATCGGCATTGCATGATTTAACATCTATAGAAGATTCTCATTTTGAACTAATAAATGGATTGAAAAAGCACTTTACGATTAAATTCATAAAACCTTTTGAGAATGACCATGTAGATATTAATCTGGTTTTTATTGCTTCCGGAGGAACCGAAGAGATGTTTAGAGATATTTATGACGAATTGCCCAAACCAACTATACTTCTTACAGACGGATTACACAACTCTTTAGCCGCTTCACTGGAAATACAAACGTGGATAAAAAATATAGGTGGCGAATCTGAAATACTTCATGGGAATATAACAAACATAAAGAACAAGATTAATTTGTTACATAAATACAATACTGTAAAAGAAAAGATAAGAAATTCGGTAATAGGAGTTATCGGCTTTCCCTCATCTTGGCTTATTGCAAGTAATGTTGATTATATAGAAGCGAAAAAGAGATGGGGAATAACTTATAAAAACGTTGAATTATCTGCCTTTTATAACATTTTATCTAATGTATCATCAGATGTTGCGAAAGAAATAGCCAAGTCTTTTGTAAAGAATTCAAGTGGATGCAAGGAAGCAAACAGCGATGAAATTAAAGAAGCTTCGAAAGTTTATTTGGCTTTAAAAGCCTTGTTTAAAAAACATAAATTAGATGCTGCAACTTTAAAATGTTTTGATTTAATAGATAAAATAAATACCACCGGATGCATGGCTTTATCTTTATTAAATGATGAAAACTTGATTTCCGGATGTGAAGGTGATTGCCAAGCTATATTTAGCATGTATTTGCTAAATACATTAACAGGGAAAATGCCTTTTATGGCTAACCCTTCATTGATAGATATAGATGCGAATGAAGCTATTTTTGCACATTGTACCATTGCTTCTTCAATGACAGATGAATATTTAATCCGAAGCCATTTTGAATCTCAAATCAGTGTAGGAGTGCAAGGGAAACTGAACAAAGGTGATATAACAATATTCAAATGTGGCGGTTCGGATTTAAGTGAATACT
This sequence comes from Bacillota bacterium, assembly GCA_023230985.1. GTDB lineage: Bacteria > Bacillota > Clostridia > Lutisporales > Lutisporaceae > JAAYKT01. The sequence continues at coordinate 612 of JALNWH010000154.1, read as the reverse complement.
TTGTTTCCAAGGGGGAGATATTGGAGAATTTAGATAATTCCGGCCGCTGCAGAACTCAACTAAAAATAAAGCCGGCAGAAAATGTAGAATATTTTTTAAATAACCCTATTGCAAATCACCATATTATAATAAAAGGAGATTATGTAGACATTATTATAGATTTTATGAGAAAAATGAAATGTGTTAGAAAAGCATAAAAATAAAAAAACCTCGCCGGTTCAGTCGGCGAGGTTTTTTTATTCTTATATTAATTTTTAAGCACTTTCAACTTTTCCCTTATATAAAGGTGATGATGGGTCATCTTCTATCTTCATCATAGTTATATTAGCATAACCGAATATGATAGAAACTATAGGGCTTGCAAGGTTCAATATTGCATAAGGTACATAGCTGAATGTAGGTATTCCTAGGTAACCTGACATCGCAGCTCCGCAAGTATTCCACGGGAACAAGGACGAAGTCATTGTACCTGCATCCTCCAAGCATCTTGAAAGGTTACGCGGTGCAAGTCCTCTCTTTTCAAATTCATCTTTATACATTCTACCGGGAAGAACAATTGCCAAGTATTGGTCACCAGCCAAAGCATTTGTGAAGATTGAAGTGATTATAGTT
>JALNWH010000153.1 GCA_023230985.1 Bacillota bacterium | reverse complement strand
TTTTATTCCTTCACCGGTAAATTCTTCATGGGTCGTGACATTAGATAAATCTATTTTCTTTCCATAGGCTTCTTTAATGGATAATGCGATGGGATGATTGGAATAGCTCTCTGCTATTGCCGCATATCTCAATATTTCACTTTCCTTAAAACCGGAAACCGCATTTATTCTATTTACTTTGAAAACACCTTCAGTCAAAGTACCTGTTTTATCAAAAACAACGGTACCTATATGATTCAATGCTTCCAAGTAGTTGCCTCCTTTTATCAAAATACCTTTTTTAGAAGCTCCGCCTATACCACCAAAAAAGCTTAAAGGTATAGAGACAACCAAGGCACAAGGGCAAGATATTACAAGGAAAATTAGTGCTCTATAAAGCCATAGATGAAAAGTATTAATTCCAAATACCAAAGTTGGTAAAATTGCCATAGCTAAGGCGGCAAACACCACGATGGGAGTATATACTTTGGCAAATTTAGTTATAAAATTCTCTGTCGGTGCTTTTTTTAATGCAGCTTTTTCAACTAAATCCAAAATTTTCGAAACAGTAGATTCAGAGTATACTTTATCCACTTTCACTAAAATAACTTTATTTTTGTTTATAAAACCGCTTAGTACCTCGTCACCTATATCAACATCCCTAGGCATAGACTCTCCTGTCAAAGCGGACGTATCCATTGTCGTTTCGCCTTCAAAAACAGTACCGTCCAATGGTACTTTTTCTCCTGGTTTAACAATAATGATATCACCTATTGCAATCTTTTCCGGTGAAACTTGCTCAATATTATCATCAATGATTATATTGGCATAATCCGGTCTTATATCCATAAGCGCTTTTATAGATTTTCTCGAGTGATCTACCGCTGCATGCTGAAATATTTCGCCAATATTAAAAAATAGCATTACCGCTGCCGCTTCTCCATAGTCTCCTATGGCAAATGCACCAACAGTAGCTATAGTCATCAAGAAATTTTCATCAAATAGCTTTCCCCTAATAAGATTATTAATTGCATTTATAATAACCTCACTTCCGGATAAGATATAAGCCATACTGAAAGCTATAATTCTCCAAATATCGGGTAATTTAAATAAATAAGGAACTGCAAATAATGCTAAGGCTATTATAAACCTTATAGCCTGTATGTTTATTTTTCTTTTTCTATCTTCCACATTAAAAACCTTTCTACATTAAAGTGCTAAATATTTTATTATAATACGATGGTTTTGCTATTATCACAACTAATTATATCATAATTAGTTATTGTTATTTTCTTTTTCGCGAAATACCAAGACAACACCGCTAATTTTCCCTTCCTTATTTTTGATAGGAGCAGCGCTATCGGATATCAGTCTCTCCCCTCCATTTCTTGTAATCAAAATTGTATGGTTAGCCAGGCCTACAATATTACCATGTTCCAAAACCTTTCTTACAGGGTCTTCACATGGTATATGGGTCTTTTCATTAACAATATTAAACACTTCAATTAAGGGTTTCCCCTTGGCATCGTTTTGTATCCAACCTGTAAGCTTTTCTGCAGTTTTATTCAATATCTCTATATTTCCTTTTTCATCAGTAGTTATAACTCCATCGCCAATCGATTGTAAAGTAACTTTCAACTTCTCTTTTTCCTCTAAGAGCTTTTCCTCCATTTGTTTTTTCTCGGTAACATCACTGTAAATAGTTACTATCTCGCCTGTTGGTAGCTTAAATACAAGGTTTTCGAACCATCGATATTCATCATTCTCTTGATAAACTTTTGCCGGATAATGTGCCACTTCCCCTGTTTTCCAGACTTCTTGGAAGATCCTTACAATGCCGAATTCATCAACACCCGGTCTTACCAGCTTAAGGGGTTTACCAATTACCGAGTCTTTTTGCCAACCTTCAATTTTTAAACAGGCGGGGTTTATATTTTTTAGAATATAGTCTTTACTAGAAGTGCCATCACCTACAACATCGTAAATTATTACTCCATCAGGGGTATTTTCAAAAATACTTTGACTAAAAGCTTGACTTAAATTTAATTCTTTTTGCTTTATTTCAAGTTCTGTCTCTGTCTTTTTTAGACGTGTCATATCTCTAAAAAAGACAATCAAATAATTTGGCTGGGTTATACTAGCCGTAATATGGTACCAACAGTTTTTAAATTTTAATAAATCTTTAAACTCCTTTCTATCTTTTGTTAATGTCAATTCTTTAAAATTTTTCATCCACCTCTTTTCATCCTCTTCAGATAAAAAGAGCCATTCTTTCATACTTTTCCCTACTATTCTTTTACTGTTTGGCTCCATTTCACTTGTAAAAGTAGAATTCACTTCCACCAGTTTAAAATCTATAGGTGAACCTAAATCATCAAATACTATTTCACTTAAAGTAAAAGCTAAAGGGGTTGTACTGATAAGATGATCCTTAATACTTCTAAGTACCATTTTAATTCTCCTATCATTACTTTTTATATTGGTTATATTCGATACTTAATTAGCTTTTCCTTCTATATATATCATAAATATATATAAGTCCCTATGTTCCCCATATGTTTTAATTATTGGTTATTGTGATTTTAGATGTTAATCCTTATAGTTCATTTTCGTAGATTTTATAAACATATGGAGATGTGGTAAGAGTTAACACTGCAGAATATGCACAGCGAAATGGTATCACATCACCGGGATTTATTATCTTATTGCAATCCGTTATATCCGCTAATAAATGATCACTGCTTCCTCCTATTATCTCCATGCCTTGATAGATTGGTGTAAGTGCTTCAAGCCTTACATCTTGACGTCCCACAGATAGAATTGCCCTTTTCCTTATACCTTTATCTATAAAAGTCGGTTTGCAACCAAAAGCATCATAACCTATTTCACCAATAGGCACGGAAGGCTTGTCTTTCAATTCTACAACTTCGGCCTTTAAAATAAATGCATCCCGGTATAATCTATCAATAAACACACCATTTGTACTGTCTTCTCCTAAAATTACTGCTTCTCCTATCCTCAAATTGTTTATACCGTTAGGTAAGCTGTCTTCAAATAGTAGTTTTGTAGTGCAAGTAGAGCCACCGGAAATGTATTTTAATTTGATATTAAAGCAATCTTCTATTTCTTTTTTCAAATTTACCAGCTGATTAGAATTTTCTACAGTAGGCATAACACCGCCATAACAACCCACATTTGCGCCTACCCCTATGAGTCTTATACCCTTCATAGCTTGTATATTGTTAACTGTTTCTAATACATCTGCAGGCATTATACCTTCGCGCAAATCACCTACATCAACCATAAGTATTATCTCATGAATTTTTCCTAATTCTAATGCCTTATCCGAATAAACCTTCATAATTTCTAATTGTGATTGTAAGCTTATATCTGCATAATTAATCACTTCATAAGCTTCGCTTATTTTTGGTATTCTTATTAACATATATCTGATGTCCGGAAATGCATTTTTAACCTTAATAATATTTTGTATTCTAGAGTCCGCTAAAAAGTTGATCCCGGAAGAAACTATAGTTTTTACAATAGGTAATAAAGCACAAAATCCTTTTGTAACAATACAAGTATCTATCCCTTTTTCAATGCATAAGTTTTTTAATTGTTTTACATTGTTAGAAATCTTTTTGAGATTGATTTCTAATACCGGCGTATTCATTTAGTCACCCCCACGAACTTTATTCTAAATACAATTATATCACTAAAATTTTTACAATAAACCTTTATACTATAAAGACCATTTTGATTGCTATTATATGGTTGCTGTTTTTATAAATACAATGTTGAACTTTAACGTCATATATTATAAAAGGATAATATTTGGTTAAACTAAATTTAGCTAAAGTTGTATAATTACCACCAAACTTTCATCGAATATGTTATAATCGTCATAAAAACCAAATAAATAGCAAAGGGGGTAAAAAAATTGAAGAATAAAGTAATCCTAATACTGACAACACTTTTAATTCTAACCATATTAATAGGCTGCTCTCCGCAAACTCCTCCACCTACTCCATCTCCTACGCCGGAAGGTGATACGGCATATAATGATGGTACCTATACTGCAAAGGGAGAAGCAGATGATAAAGGTTGGACACCTGAAGCTACTATTGTTATAAAAGATGGAAAGATTACAGAAGCTAGATATGATGAATACTCTTCTGAGTCTTCTACTTTTAAAACAGAAGATGAAGAGTACAAAGAAAGTTTTATGAATGCAAATAAAGTTGATATTGTTAAAGTCTACGAAAGGTTTGGTAATGAGCTTGTAGAGAAACAAGATCCGAATAAAGTTGATGCAACAGGTGGTGCTACCTCATCCGGTAATAAGTTTATTGAATTAGCCAACAAAGCATTGAAGCAAGCACAATAGAGACCATTAA
>JALNWH010000152.1 GCA_023230985.1 Bacillota bacterium | reverse complement strand
TTGCTTCTATTATTTCTGATAAAGGAACACCAAAGGCATTGGATATTTGCCATAGACTATCACCCGGCTTGACTACATATATAATCATATCAACCATCCTTTATAACAATATATATTTATTTTATGTAACAACCCATATTTAGGTGAGTATTTTAACAGTGAATAGATGTATTTTATAATTATTTGTGCTATTATCTTATTCGTAAGGGATATGTAACTTGGAGGTAGAACTATGAGGATAATTATAATAGGGGCGGGTAAAGTGGGATACAACCTTGCTCTTAATCTTTCTAAAGAAAAACACGATGTTATTATCATTGATAATGACCAAAATGTTATAGATAAAGCTGATGAAAACCTTGATGTATTTTGTATAAAAGGTAATGGTGTGTCTACCGGTGCACTTCAAGATGCGGATGTTTATAATACTGATTTGTTGATTGCAGTTACAAATAGTGATGAAGTCAACATGGTTTGTTGTCTGACAGGCAAAAAGCTGGGTGCTAAAAAAACAATAGCCAGAATTAGAGATCCGGAATATGCACAGGAGCTTACTTTATTAAAAGAAGAAATAGAATTGGATATGATTATAAACCCGGAACTTGCAGCTGCTGAGGAAATAGCTAAAAACCTTGCTTATCCTGCTTCTGTAAATATAGAAAGCTTTGCAAAAGATAGGGTCAAAATGGCAGAGATGATAGTTGATAAAGATATGCCTATAGTTGATACTAAACTAAAAGACTTATCAGGTAAGATTCCTCATAAAATATTAATCGGTGCAGTCATTAGGAACGGTGAAGTTATAGTGCCTGATGGAGATTTTGAAATAAAGGTAAATGATATTGTATATATATTGGGACAATCTATTTATATTGCAAGCTTTTTTAAAGATTGGAAACACCATACAAAGAAAATTGGGAATGTGATGATAATAGGGGCAAGCAGGATTTCATTTTATTTAACAAAACTTTTGCACGGATTGAATGCAAAAGTTAAAGTTATAGAATTAGATATGGAAAAGTGTACTGAATTTGCAGAATTACTTCCCCATGTATTAATTATAAACGGTGACGGTACCGATGAAGAGTTTTTGCTATCAGAAAATATAGGAGATATGGATGTCTTTATATCTTTAACCGGTATGGATGAGGAAAATCTCATATCTGCTTTAATAGCAAAACAAAACGGTGCCAAAAGGGTTGTATCAAAAATAAGCAGGATGAACTATATGACGGTAATTAATAAATTAGGGATTGATAATGTAATATGCCCTAAGCTAATAACTACCAACCAGATTTTGAAATATGTAAGAGGCAGTACTGTTGAGACTTTGTATAAAATAGTTGAGGGGCAAGCGGAAATAATAGAATTTGTCGCAAAAGACGATTGTAAGATACTGAATATTCCCCTTAGAAAGCTTGAATTACCTAAGGACATTTTGATTGCAACTTTGGCTAGAAAGAGTAAAATTATAATACCAAGGGGTGACGATTCGATTCAAGTAGGAGATCGGGTTATTATCATAGCTAAAAATAGTAAAATCAGCGATTTGAATGAATTGTTAAAAGTACCTGTAGGAGGCATTCATAATGAATTACAAAATGGTATTAAAAAGCTTGGGAGTTTTATTAATAAGTGAAGCAGCGGCAATGTCTATTTCACTTATTGTTGCTTTTATATATAAAGACGAAGGCATCAGTGCTTTTATATATACAATATTTATTCTTTTATTAGTAGGCTTTCCTTTAACGAGACTAAAGCCTCATTCTTCAAATTTATATGCTAAAGACGGATTTGCAATAGTTGCTTTTGGATGGATAGCAATGTCGGTATTAGGCGCTCTTCCTTATTATTTTTCCGGTATGACATCGACTTTTATAGATAGCTTTTTCGAAGCGGTATCAGGTTTTACAACTACAAGAGCAAGTGTTTTAAGCACTGTAGAAAATTTGCCTAACAGTATAATGTTTTGGAACGGTTTAACACATTGGATGGGCGGCATGGGAGTCTTGATTCTGACCTTGGCCATACTTCCTACTGTAAGTGCCACTTCTTTATATATTATGAAAGCGGAGAGCCCGGGGCCAAAACCGGGAAAGCTGGTACCCAAGATGGGACAGACGGCGAAGATTTTATATGGCATATATCTTATTATTACAATGGTTTTAGTGATACTGCTTATAACTGCGGGAATGCCTGTATTTGATTCATTAATACATGCTTTTGGAACCGTAAGCACCGGAGGAATATCCAATAGAAATCTAAGTATAGGTGCTTACAATAGTATTTTTATTGAGATTATTATCACATTTTTTATGTTGATTTGTGGGATGAGCTTTACATTGCATTACCAAGTTTTTAAAGGAAATATAGGAGCCTTATTTAAAAATGAAGAATTCAAATTCTATATAACTGTAATTGGGGCTTCGATTTTATTAATATCAATAAATTTATATGGGTCTGTGTTTGCATCTATAGGTGAATCACTTAGACACTCTTCATTTCAGGTTGTGTCTATTATTTCAACAACGGGTTTTAGTTCAACGGATTTTGATAAATGGCCTATGCTCAGCAAATCAATACTTTTCTTCCTTATGTTTATGGGCGGGTGTGCCGGTTCCACCGGTGGCGGAATTAAGAATATAAGGGTCTTGCTATTACTCAAGTCAGCCAAATCTCAGCTTATGAAAATAATTCATCCCCGAGGTATATACCCTGTAAGACTTGACGGTAGAATAATAGATGATAAAAGCGTAGCGGAAATCATGAGTTTTTTCTTTTTATATATTTTTATATTTGTAATAGGAGTTATTTTTGTGTCGTTTGATGGTTATGATTTTACCACAACACTGACTTCCGTAGCGGCAACCATGGGTAACACAGGTTACGGTCTGTCGATGGTTGGACCTATGGGGAATTACTCTATTATGTCACCGCTTTCAAAAATAGTCCTCTCATTTGCCATGCTTATTGGTAGGTTGGAAATCTATCCTATCCTACTCTTAACTGTGCCGACTTTTTGGAAAAAGGATTAGTAGATGAGTTCGTAGTCTTCCGTTCCCATACCTAATTCCTCACCATAAGAAAGCTGCAATTCTCCTTTTGTATCAGGGTGCATTGCTTTAAATTTATCAACGCCGCTTTCTAAACCATGTTTGCAATCTCCCATTATACTAAAAGGATTGGCGATTTGTTTGTTGACCAAATCGTAGCTTGCTTTATCAATAGCTACCGGATCTAAAGATGCTAAAATTCCGATATCAGGGACAATGGGAACATCGCTCCAAGGAACACAATCACATAATGGAGTTACATTCATGACAAAATTTATAAAAGCAATTTTCTTCTCCTTTATCTTCCAAGCACCATAAGCATATTCTGTCATTCTTTCTACAAAGGCATCCATAGCAGTACCCCATTGAGGCCTTATTACATTAAAGGTACACATGGATACACACTCACCGCATCCTATGCATTTTTCCGGATTAATATAGGCAGAACCATCGATCATAGTAATAGCGTCGGTAGGGCAACTCTTTATACAGATTTCACAACCTTTGCAGTTCTTTCCTACAACAGGTTTGGAAGTGGAATGTTGCTGTTGTTTCCCTGCAGATGGCGCACAACCCATAGCCAAGTTTTTTATAGCGCCGCCGAATCCGGCAGTTTCATGCCCTTTGAAATGGGACAAAACTAAGATTGAGTCAGCATGATATATATTTGAAGAAATCTTTACGGTTTTGAAATGCTTTTTATTAATGTTTACATCTATAGAATCTTTGCTATAAATTCCATCAGAAATAATGATGGGTGCATTTACTACCGAATAAGCAAATCCGTTTTCTATAGCTGTTGTCAAATGATCAACGGCATTAGATCTGGAACCTTTGTATAGAGTATTGGAGTCTGTTAAAAAAGGTTTTCCGCCCAAGTCTTTTATCTTATCAACAATTTGTCTTACATATATAGGGTTTATAAAGGCATTATTGCCTTTTTCACCAAAGTGGATTTTTATTGCAGTCAATTTATCCTTTTCTATAATATCTTTAAAATTTGCTTTATCAAAAAGTTTTACAATTTTTCTTGAAAGACTTTCAGAAGTTTTTCCAGCCCGCATATTAAAAAAATAAACTTTTGATTTCAATTGTATAACCTCCTAAGTGTGAAATTTGCAATCAACTTATTATACAATAAAAAATCTAAAAGTAGTATTATAACAAAACAATTACGATTATATTTTGGTTTAATAATTTCTATTATTAAAGTATTCCGCCAGTCTTTTAATTTTTAATTTGTTTTGTCTTAGTTTATCGTTAAGTTCTATAGCTAACAAAGTTGCAATTACATTCACTAATGAACTTGGTGCTGTCATTGAATTATAGAATACGGTACT
>JALNWH010000151.1 GCA_023230985.1 Bacillota bacterium | reverse complement strand
TTGATTTTGATAGATTTTTGTGCTAATATTAATTGTGTTAAAAAATGCACCCGTAGCTCAGCTGGATAGAGTACTTGACTACGAATCAAGGGGCCGTGAGTTCGAATCTCGCCGGGTGCACCACTTTGAATATTGGGCTTTGGCAGTTTTGTAAAGCATTGAGGGTACCATTTATTGTACTCTGAAATGCTTTTTTTAATTGTTTTATGGTAAAAAATAAGGTATAATTTAATTATACTTTCATGAGCGGGATGAAAAATCTATTAAAAGGGGCTGGAATTATGTCTAACGAAGATTTTCAAAAACTTATGGTAGAAAAACTAAATAATATTGAAAACAGTATTGGGTCTCTAGAAAAAAAAACAGGTGAAAGATTTGCATTAGTCGAAGAGAAAATGGATGAGAGATTTGCATTAGTCGAAGAGAAAATGGATGAGAGATTTGAATCAATAGGTGAAAGAATTGCATTAGTTGAAGAGAAAATGGATGAGAGATTTGAATCAGTAGGTGAAAGATTTGCATTAGTCGAAGAGAAAATGGATGAGAGATTTGAATCAATAGGTGAAAGAATTGCATTAGTTGAAAAGAGATTAGGCGAAAGAATTACTTCGGTAGAAAAGAAATTAGATATAGTATATGAGCAAACTGCTAATTTAACGGAATTTAGAACGGAAGCTAATGAAAAACTGGATTTTTTAATTGAAGATAATCAATCTATTCAGCAACTTCTTGGAGAGCATGAAGTCGCTATAAGGTCATTAAGACGAAGACCGGTATAATGCCGGTTTTATTTTTCTGCAATTTTATAAACTTTCATGCTTTACTTTACAAAATTATGGATTGAGAGATTATTAATTCAACAAACCCCAAAGGACGCACCATTTAAAAAACAAATCTTGTGTGGCAAAAATAATTCGGAAATGTTTATTCCTGATAATTTTCTTCAAATATGGTATAATGTATATAAAGGGATGGCAGATAAAAGAAACTTGAAGAAGGTAGGAATAAAAGTTTATAAGCCTTTCAGTATAAACAAAAATTTAGTATAAGCACATTAGAACCACCTTTTTTAAGGGGGTTCTATTATACTTACAATCAAACAGACTTTTATAGATATTAATAATTTTGGAAGGGAGTGAAAGCTTAATGAAAAAGAACTATAGAATAAAGAAGACTTTATCTATAAAGCAATTTATTTCAGAATTAGGCGGAGATTTTACAGAGCATACAAAAAAAAGAATAATGGATTTATGGCCGCGATGCGTTCTAACAAGAGATTCGGACAAATATATACTTGATTTGAAACATGTTGAGCATATAAAGCACGTTTGTCCTAAAGGTAAGGGTAAAAAGAAAAAAGAATATGTTTATGGTCAATTAATAATTGATGAAGGCAATTTATACTATTCGAAAGATTGTATAGAAGATGAATCTACTATGAAGATTCCCATAGTAAATACCATATATGATTCTTTAAGCAGTGTAGATATGTATTATGGTGACGGTATTGAAGCGAAAAAAATAGATGATAATAATATTGATTCTATTATAAATAATATATTATATGTTTGTCCTCCAATGTCTGAAAAACACTTGGAGATTATCTCCAAGTACTGGGATGTAGACGATTTTAATAATAAAGAATATCGCATAACAGATGAACCGATAAATGAAGAGGCAAACATTTTATAAGCATTTTTAATAAAGGGATAGGAGTGATGTTAAATGAAAATCAACTTTATAGGTCATGCCTGTTTTCTTATCGAAGACAGTGGATATTCATTACTTATCGACCCATTTATAAAAGGAAATCCGACCGCTTCAGTTAAACCGGAGGATTTAAAACCAACACATATATTAGTAAGCCATGCTCATGGTGATCATCTGGGTGATGCCGTAGAAATTGCAAAAAATACAAAAGCCAAAATATATACAACTAATGAATTAGGAGGACAACTTTCAGAAGAGGGAGTAGAGACTGTTGCCGGTCATATAGGCGGTAAAGCCAAGACCGAATTCGGAAGCATAAAATACTTTCAAGCTTTTCATGGGAGCGGTGTAGCGGGAGGGTTTGCATGCGGCTTTATAATTGATATAGGCGGCAAAAAAATATATCATGCAGGCGATACCGGTCTAACCAAGGATATGGAACTACTAAAACGAGAAGATATCTATCTGGCTATGTTGCCAATAGGTGATTTCTATACTATGGGTCCGGAAGATGCATTGGAAGCTGTAAAAATGATAAAGCCAAAACATGTAATACCTATGCATTATAATACCTTTCCTCCAATAAAACAAGCCCCGGAAGCTTTTGCTAAAAGCGTCATGGGAGACACACCTGCAAAGGCAATTGTGCTGAAACCGGGGGAATCAATAGAGTTATAGATCTTTAAATATAGAATAAAGCTTGTAAAAATAAAGGGGGATTATCTATGAAATTTGATGTTGAATCAGTCAGAAAACAATTTCCTGCATTAGAAAGAAAAATTAACGGTTACCCTGCAGCATATTTGGATTGCCCGGGCGGTACTCAAGTCCCACAACGTGTTGTTGACAAGGTAGTAGAGTATTTGATATGGCATAATTGTAATATACATGGTGCTTTTGCTACCAGTATAGAGACGGATGCAATAATATTAGATGGCAGAAAAGCTTATGCTGATGTTTTTGGTTGCTCATGGGAAGAGGTTTCCTTCGGCGCAAATGCCACTACGCTGAATTTTAATTTGGCTCATGCAATAGCCAGAGATTTAAAGCCGGGAGATGAAATAGTAATTACCGATATGGATCACGAAGGCAATAGAGGCCCTTGGGAGATACTTGAGGAAAGAGGCATTATTATAAAAGATGTAAAGCTTGATTTGGAAAAATGCATTATAGATATGGAAGATTATAAAAGCAAACTAAATTCCAAAACAAAGGTTGCGGCATTTAATTATGGTTCAAATGGAGTGGGAACTGTAAGCGATGTAAAAGAAATGACAAGATTGGCAAAAGAAGTAGGAGCTATAACTGTAGTAGATGCTGTTAATTATGCGCTCCATGGACCTATAGATGTAAAAGATATAGACTGTGACTTTTTATTTTGTTCCGCTTATAAGTTTTTTGGCCCCCATGTCGGTATCTTATATGGTAAAAAAGATGTTATGGAATCACTGAAAACAATAAAGGTAAAAGAGCAGGAAGACTGGGCTCCTTTAAAATTTGAAACGGGAACACTAAATCATGAAGGGATATATGGTGCAGCAGAATCGGTAGAATTTATCGCTTCTATAGGAGAAAAATATGAAGAGCATTTCACGGATAAACTGGAAGGCCTAAAAGGCAGAAGAAGAAAAGTTATAGCCGGGATGTTGGCAATAGAAGCATATGAAAAGCCTATCACGGAATATTTGATTGATGAACTGTGTAAAATCCCCGGTGTAAAAGTATATGGGCCACCTAGAGGATACCAAAGGACCTCCACTATATCTTTTACAATGTCAAATAAATCGCCAAGGGAAGCGGCAGAATACTTAGGTGAAAAGGGTATTTTTGTTTGGGATGGAGATTTCTTTGCGTCCAAAACCGTATTTGTATTAGGATTAAAAGAAAGCGGAGGTTTAATCCGTATCGGATTGGCGCCTTATAATACTAAGGAAGAAGTGGATAGAGCGCTGGAAGCTATAAGAGAGCTGGCTGCAATGTAATTTGTAAAATACTCAAAGGGGATGAAATGAATGAATAGCAGGATAGAAATATTAAAGGTTGACATAACTAAACTACAGGTTGATGCTATAGTAAATGCTGCGAATAATAGTTTGCTCGGTGGCGGCGGTGTTGACGGTGCAATCCACAGGGCGGCTGGATCCAAACTTTTAGAAGAATGCAGAGGACTTGGGGGTTGCGAAACAGGAGAGGCAAAGATTACTAAAGGCTATAATCTTCCTGCTAAATATGTGATACATACCGTCGGGCCTGTTTGGAGAGGCGGAAAGAATAATGAAGATGAACTGTTGGAAAATGCTTATGCTAATTCTTTAAAACTTGCTAAAGAAAATAATCTGAAAACCATAGCCTTTCCAGGTATCAGCACCGGTGTATATGCTTTTCCTTTAGAAAGAGCCGCGGATATTGCAATTAAGGAAGTGACGGAGTTTTTAAAAGATGATGATACAATAGAAAAGGTTATCTTCGTGCAATTTAGCGATAAGGCATACAAGCTATATGAAGAAAAGCTTATACTTGAAAAATTTCCTTCGGATTAGCATTGATAATTTTAAAAATGTTTATTATAATAACAGAGTACGAATAAATGCACCTATAGCTCAGCAGGATAGAGCAACGGTTTCCTAAACCGTGTGCCGGGGGTTCGACTCCCTCTAGGTGCACCACTATAGAAAAATACCACTGTGAAGTGGTTTTT
>JALNWH010000150.1 GCA_023230985.1 Bacillota bacterium | reverse complement strand
TGAGAGGAAACTCTCTTTATATCTTTCTTTTTTATTTCGCCTAAATGTCTATAGTATTTTGGAAGCCTTCTTACAACTGCCATTGAAATATTGCTAAATCTCTCCATAACACCAACTCCTAAATGCAATAAATCTATAAAATATTAAAATTCTTAAAATTTGTTTAATAAAGTGGGGTCTGCATTAATTAATTTTATTATATCTATTGTTAAAAGTCAATCAAACAATGTCTCTATAGTTGGCATATACTAACGTTTCTGTTACCGTATGTACTCTAACTATTTCTGGCAAGCAGCTTATTGTATTTGTGCAATAAAGAAATATAAATATATACTAATCATGAACTGTAGCAAAGGTTTAGATGCATTACAAGCTTAAAGATAAATTAGGAATTGCATTTAGATTTAGTGAAGAAGTTTCACCTTTTATAAATTTGTAATAAGCTGCTGAACCAATCATCGCAGCATTATCAGTACATAATATAGGATCAGGATACAACACTTTGATATTGTTTTCTTTGCACTTTTCCGTTAATAATTCTCTCAACCTACTATTGGCTGCTACACCGCCTGCTAACACTGCATAGGGTGACTTTTTCTCAATTGCCGCCCAAACCAGTTTATCTGCAAGAACATCAACTACTGATTCTTGAAAGCTCGCTGCAATATCCGCTGCATTTATTTCCAAGCCTTTCATTTTCATAGTGTTAATATGATTTAAAACGGAAGATTTCAATCCACTGAAACTAAAATCATAACTGCCTTCCTCTAAATATGACCTTGGAAAATCAATAGCATCCGCCTTTCCCTTTTTTGATATTTTATCAATCAAGGGACCCCCGGGATACCCAAGTTCCAGTGTTCTTGCCACCTTATCAAATGCCTCTCCCGCCGCATCATCACGCGTCCTGCCCATAATTTTATAATTGCCATAGTTTAGAACATTTATTATATGGCTATGCCCACCGGAAGCCACTAAACAAACAAAGGGAGGTTCTAAATCTTTATATTGAATAAAGTTAGCAAAAATATGCCCTTCAATATGATTTACACCGACTAAAGGAATGTTTAAACCATAGGCTAAACCTTTTGCTGTAGTTAATCCTATTAATAATGCACCTACTAAACCCGGACCGTAAGTCACTGCTATCGCATCCAAATCCTTATATTTCATCTTGGACTCATTCATTGCCAAATCAATTACATCGCTGATGCGCTCCAGATGCTTTCTGGATGCTACTTCAGGCACTACACCGCCAAACTTTTTGTGGATATCTATTTGGCTGGAAATAATATTGGATAAAACTTCCCTGCCATTCTTCACTATAGAGGAAGAAGTTTCGTCACATGAGGTCTCTATTGCCAAAATATTTATATCCTTTTTCATATTTAACCTCCATGTTTTAATCTAAATAATACAAAAGGCAGGATTATATCCCGCCTTGTAGAGCATAAAACTAATTCTTGCTATCTTTCAAAATATCTAAAAGCCTAGCAATGGTTATAATCTCTTCTTCGTATTCCTTTACTATTAAATCCATAACCTCCCTTATTTCCTCGTAATCAGAGTACTCATGGAAAAACAAGTTTTCACAATCTTTGTTTTTTAACTCAATTATGTAGGAATCCCCGACATCTTTTAGTGTTAAAACATTTTCATCAATGACTAATTCTCGAAGTAACATTATGATCCTCCTGCAATTATACAAATAATTTAATAATATGATGCAACTATTACATTATAGCATATTGAAATAGATTGATAAAGAAAAACTATTATTATATTTGGCCTATAGGCTATAATTCCTTCCACATAATTATTGCATCTTCACCGGTATCTGCATAATACTTCTTCCTAAAGCCCTCAGCTTTAAATCCATTCTTTTCATATAAGCAAATTGCTTGGTTATTGGAATTCCTTACCTCCAGCGTTATTCTCTTTAATCCACTTTCACGGGCGATATTTATTATCTCTTCTACAAGCTTGTTTCCAATACCCCTGTTTCTATAATCGGGATGGACTGCGATATTCGTTACATGCATTTCATCAAAAACAAGCCAAGTTCCCGCATAGCCTGCTATCCTTCCATCTGTCTTAGCTACAATATATCTTGACAGATTATTCTTATTTATCTCGAAGTCAAAGGACTCATATGACCAAGGATTATTAAAGCTTAATCCTTCTATCTCTACCACTTCATCAATTTCTTCAGCTTTCATATTCACTATGGTTACTATATGATTTTTCTCATATTCTACTTCTGCTTGAGATTTTCTGATATAATCAAGTCTTAAGTCATTATACCACAATAAATGACCTTCCTTATATTTTATAATTGCCAAAGAAGCAACGGAAGAAGCTCTGGGCAAAATATTTCCAACATCAGCAAAGCGAGCATTCTTTAAAGAATTTTTAATCTTATTCTGATAAAGAAAAACTCCATCACCCAAAAAAGCAATATCATCATCATAAGGACCTAATCTGCAAATTAGATCATCAATCACGATTGCGGAAAAGTCTTTTATTTTTAATAATGTATCTCCTTCAAATCTAAACAGAGTCGAATATACCATTTCCCTTTGTGCATCTATAATGGGGCATATAAGGCCTTTAAATCCCCGTAGAT
This sequence comes from Bacillota bacterium, assembly GCA_023230985.1. Lineage (GTDB taxonomy): Bacteria > Bacillota > Clostridia > Lutisporales > Lutisporaceae > JAAYKT01. The sequence goes on along the minus strand of JALNWH010000150.1, from coordinate 1,799 downwards.
TATAAGCCAAGACTTCTAAAGTTGGAATCCCGGTGATAGGTTTACCCAAGGCTTGGGCAATACCTTTTATTGCCGAAGCACCTACTCTTAATCCGGTAAAAGAACCGGGTCCTATGGAACAGGAAAACACATCGATATCTTTTGCTTCCAATCCGCAAGATTTAATTACATAATCAATAATACTTATGATTTTCTCAGAATGTTTTTTGCCATCATTTAAAAAATATTCGCAACACAGACTACCATCTTGAATCAATGCTGCTGAAGCAGCTACTGTAGATGTATCAATTGCGAGGACTTTCACTGTTTTTCATCTCCTTCAAAATAGTTTTGTATTTGTCTCCATAAGCTTTCATTGTTATAATTCTTTCATCAAAATTATTCCCTACATTCATTATAATACAGAGTTTTTCCTCCGGTAATATATCCAAAACATTGTCAGCCCACTCCAATACAGTAATACCATTACCAAAAAAATATTCATCACAGCCAAGTTCCAGCATTTCATCAGCACTTCCCAGCCTATATACATCAAAATGATATAAAGGTATTCTTCCTGAATAGTATTCGTTAATGATTGTATATGTAGGACTTGTAATGTATTCGGTAATGCCAAGGCCTTTCCCCAGTCCTTTAGTAAAAGAAGTTTTCCCGGTACCCAAATCGCCTGTAAGACATATTAAATCTCCAGGCATTACATGCTTTGATAAATCCATCCCTATTCTAATTGTTTCATCTAAAGATTTTGAAATAATTTTAAGCATATATTCCTCCGTTTATTGTAAAACAGTTCTTAATACAATACAAATACCGGAGCGATGGGTTTTTCGCTCCGGAATCCTTTTTCCGTTATGAATATTATATTTCATTTTATATAAAAAGTATACACGAAAGCTTATTTGTATATCACTTTTCCATAATGTGGTTGAAGCTCACACCATAATTTCACTTTTATTTCCCACATTTTTCGGCGGTTCCTGAATATGACTCCATATGCAATATTGGTGACAAGCTTTTATATAAAACTAATGTGATTCCTGACAATATAACCCCTTTTAATAAATTAAAAGGTAAAATTGATGTAAGTATCATCGGCAATAGACTCATTGATATAGGTTGATTTGTAAATACGGGTATTAGTACAAAGAAATTAAAAAAGCACATTGCAACAGACATAACGATTGTTGCAGAAACCAAGCCGACAACAGCAGTTTTTTTACTTTTATTTCTGAAATAAATCATTGAAGCAGTTAATACAAAAGCTGAACCTGTGAGGAAATTACCTAGCTCACCAATTCCTCCGGTTTGTGAGCGCAAAAGTATATGCAAGATGTTTTTTATTAATTGTATGGTTACACCTACCCAAGGACCTAATGCCAATGCACCCACTATTGCAGGCAAATCGCCTAAATCAATTTGCAAAAATGGCGGAAAAAGTGGTAAAGGAAATTCAAATAGATACAATAAAAAAGCCAAAGCCGACAAAATACCTATTTTTGTAATGAGTTGTAATTTTAAGTTTCTCAATTTTGCTACCTCCTAAGAATTATAATTATGTTTTTTGAAAACTAAAAAGTCCCTGATTTTATCAGGGACTTTGCTAAGCTATTTGCATAAAAATAACCTTCTTTCATCCAGACTATACTGTCGGCTCCGGAATCAAACCGGATCTGCCTTTTGGCTCGCGGGCTATACCGCCGGTAGGGAATTGCACCCGTCCCTGAAGATTTCAATCATATTCATTTCCAAATACTATTATAAAACAATGTTAAATTTTTTGCAAATACAATTTTTTAATA
>JALNWH010000149.1 GCA_023230985.1 Bacillota bacterium | reverse complement strand
TCCTCCTTGAAGGTCAAGATATAACAGATTTCAATATAACAAAACGGGCAGAACTTGGTATAGGCTATGCCTTTCAACAGCCTCCGAAATTTAAAGGAATGAGCGTAAGAAAGCTGCTTGGGCTAGCAGCCAGGAGGCCTATTGAGAATACGGAATTATGTGCAATACTTCATAATGTAGGGCTATGTGCGCAAGATTATATAGATAGAGAAGTAGACAACAGCCTGTCCGGTGGGGAGCTAAAGAGGATAGAGATTGCAACCATAATGGTAAAAAAATTAAAAGTAGCAGTTTTTGATGAACCGGAAGCAGGGATAGACCTTTGGAGTTTTCAAAAACTAAGCGAGACGTTTAGAAATTTACATGAAGAGAGTGATACTACTATTGTCATTATTTCTCATCAGGAAAGAATATTAAATCTTGCGGACCAGATAATAGTGCTTGCCGATGGAAGGATAAAAGAGGTTTCCAGCAAAGAAAAAATAATGACTGAAATCGCGGCAAGTACTAAAGATTGTATGTATGGTAAAGATTGCGTGAAGGGGGCAAACAGAAATGATGAATGCATTGGATAAAGTGCTTCTTGAGAAGGTTGCCGATTTACATGAAATACCCATTGGTGCTTATAATATTAGGAAAAATGGCGAAGGAATAAGCAGAAACACGACTGCAAATATTGATATTGTGACTAAAAAAGATAAACCGGGTTTAGACGTCATAATAAAACCCGGGACTAAAAACGAAAGCGTGCATATACCGGTAATACTGTCCTCCAATGATATTACAGATGTAGTTTATAATACATTTGAAGTGGGAGAAGGTTCGGATGTTCTGATTGTTGCCGGCTGCGGCATTCATAATCCTAGTGACAGCAAGTCTCAACATGATGGGATACATGAGTTTTTTGTCAGAAAAGATGCGAAAATGAAATATGTGGAGAAACACTATGCTCAAGGCGAAGGAAAAGGGAAGAAGGTATTAAATCCTAAAACCATAATAGATGTGGAAGAGGGCGGCATTGTAGAGCTAGAAATGATTCAGATAAAAGGTGTAGACCATACTGATAGAGTCACTGAGATACGATTGCAAAAAAATGCCCGGCTTATAATCACTGAAAGGCTTTTAACCAGCGGCAGCCAAGATGCGGATTCTAAAATTATTGTAGAACTTTTAGGGGAAGATTCCACAGCACAGATTATATCCCGTTCGGTAGCACAAAACAATTCAAAACAAAGATTTTATTTTAATCTTGTTGGAAAAAATATATGCAGAGGTCACGTGCAATGTGATTCAATAATAATGCATGATGCTCAAGTTTTTTCTACTCCTGAAATCTCCGCATTACATCAGGATGCCCAATTGATACACGAAGCAGCTATAGGCAGAATAGCATCTAATCAATTAATAAAACTAATGAGTTTAGGTCTTACGGAAGAAGAAGCCGAAGAGACTATATTAAATGGATTTTTAAAATAAAAATAGACAAAGTAAAGCAAAAAAACTTGTCTTATTAAAAAAGAGGATGAAAATATGAAACAATATCCTTCCATATTTAATGATGTAATCGGACCGGTAATGGTAGGGCCATCCAGCTCCCATACGGCCGCATCGGTGAGAATAGGCAATATTTTAAGACAGTTTACAATGACCAAAGGGCCTTGTTCGGTTATATTTAGATTTGATAAAGAAAGTTCATTAGCTACTACATATAATACTCAAGGTGTGGCCGTGGGTCTTGCAGCAGGTCTGGCAGGACTGCAAACACATCAGAAGGAAGTGATGAATGGACTTAAAATTGCGGAGGATTTAGGAATAAAAATAATTTTTAAGGTAGAAGATATAGGGCCCGGTCATCCTAATACATATCATATAACTCTAACGAGTGAGGATGGAAAGGTACTACACCTTAAGGCGCTTTCAACCGGCGGTGGTATGATTGAAATTATAGAATTTGAAGGTTTTCCTGTCTCTATTACAGGCGGGTTTTATGAAATGCTTTTTATTACTGATATACCTTTGGAGAATGAGAAAAAAGATGATTCGGAAATGTTTCCCGGAATGGAAATAACAGAAATATCAGGTACCAAGGGTATCTTATATCAAATCAAATCGGAATCACCGACTAAAGAAATATCTGTTTTATCCAATTTTGATATATATACCTTAACTCCTGTCCTCCCCGTAGCGTCACAGCTTCAACCAAGTGTACCTTTTATTAACGCTGGGGAGACAATAAAATTTAACAAAAATAATTTATCTCTTTGGGAGCTGGCTTGTAAGTATGAAAGTATAAGAAGCGGCATGAATGAGGACGAAGTTTTAAATAAAATGATTGATTTAACTGATGTCCTTTATAATTCTTTAGATAAACATGATGATGAAGATGTGCCGGGTCGTATTTTACAAAGCCAATCTCAATACATACTAGATAAAAGCCTTTTGGGAGGTAATTTTCAAAAAGAAATTTTATATTATATAACACGTTTTATGGAAATAAAGAGTGCGGGGGGAGTATTTGTCGCTGCTCCTACTGCAGGTTCTTGCGGCTGTCTAGCCGGCACTATATTCGCTCTTGCCAAAGAGTGTGACCTGAATAGAATTGATATGGCGAAATGTATGTTGGCAGCAGGCTTAATAGGTATCTTTATAGCTTATGGAAGCACTTTTTCCGCAGAAGTTTGCGGATGTCAAGCTGAGTGCGGCGCCGGTTCGGGTATGTGTGCCGCTGCTTGTGCATATGTATTAGGATTAAATGTTGAAAAAAGCTTTGCAGCAGCTTCTATGGCTTTGCAAAATATTTTTGGCATGGTATGCGACCCGGTTGCAAATCGAGTAGAAGTACCTTGTTTGGGAAAGAACATAATGGCATCGATGAACGGGATTGCCTGTGCAAATATGGCTGCGGCAGGTTTTTCGCAGGTTATTCCTTTGGATGAAACTATATCAGCAATGGATGCCGTAGGAAAGGCTTTACCTATGGAACTGCGTTGTACAGGCCTTGGGGGGCTTTCTATGACTCCCACTGCACAGAAGTTAAAAAATGAATTGGATAGTAAAGGATAAGCCTTTCAATAAATACAGAGTTTTGCGTGATATCTGAGCTTAGCAGCTTTGTCATACATATCCGATCTTTATGAGTCCTGACATATTTAAACAAATCAATACTTTTGATAACATCACCTATTGTCTTTCAGATAAGACAGGCTCCGGTTTTACTGTTATTTTATAAAATAAGTGAAATAATTTATATAGAGCTATATAATTATGTATTGATAGTTTAGTAATATAACATATTTACAAACGTTTTTTATACTACATATTTTAAAAAGTATATTAGTGAAGATTTAAATTTGTACATTATCAATTTGGTAGTTTAAGGTGGAGAAAAATAATAATGAGTAAAAGTAATATCATTAAAAAAAACCAAAATTATATTATAGAGATAACAGGTCAAACTCATGAAGGGATGGGTGTGGGTAAGATTGATGGCTTTACAGTGTTTGTAGCAGGAGCCATAGTCGATGAAAAGGTAAAGGTCAAAGTTGTAAAAGTGCTTAAAAACTATTCTTATGGGAAACTATTGGAAGTAATAACCGGTTCACCAAATCGAGCAGATCCTTTGTGTACTGTAATCAAGAGATGCGGCGGCTGTCAATTACAACATATGAATTATGAAGAACAACTAAATTTTAAAAAACAGGTTGTAAAGGATGCACTGGAAAGAATCGGCGGACTAAAAGATGTGATAATCCATGATACTTTAGGTATGAAATATCCTTGGCATTACAGAAATAAAAGCCAATTACCCGTAGGTATAAGCGGGACGGAGATACAGATTGGCTTTTATGCCAAAAGAAGTCATGAAATAATAGATATTGATAATTGTTTGATACAGGATAAAATATTTCAAACAGCGATAAATATTATGAAGCAATTTATTAAAGATTATAAAGTAAGTATATACGATGAAAATACAGGCATAGGACTAATAAGACACATTATATTGAGGAAGGGCTTTAAAACCGAAGAAATAATGGTAGGGATTATGATAAATGGCGATGGATTTCCTTATACCAAGGAATTGGTAGAGGTTTTAAAGCAAGGTATCTGTGCTTTAAAGACGGTGGTCTTGAATATAAATAAGAAGAAAACCAATGTGATATATGGTTTAAAAAATAAGATAATCTATGGTGATGGATTTATTTACGATTATATTGGAGATATAAAATTTAGAATATCCCTTTTATCTTTTTTTCAAGTGAATCCTATACAGACAAAGATTCTATACGATAAGGTAATGGAATATGCGGGACTGACCGGTAAAGAAACAGTTATTGATGCATACTGCGGTATAGGTACTATATCGTTATTTTTAAGTAGGAAAGCAAAAAAGGTATACGGTGTGGAGGTTGTTGAAGAAGCTGTTGTAGAT
>JALNWH010000148.1 GCA_023230985.1 Bacillota bacterium | reverse complement strand
GGAATAAGTACAGATAGTCGAACTATTGGAGAGGGCAATTTGTTTATTCCCATAGTCGGTGAAAAATATGATGGGCACGATTTTATAGGGAATGCAATAAAAGCAGGTGCTATTGCAACTTTATCCGATAGGTCTTTAAAAGGCAAAGATATTCCATATATCAAAGTAAAAGACACGGAAGATGCTTTGATAAATATTGCAAAGTATTATAGAACGAAATTTGATATTCCTGCAATTGCTATAACCGGCAGTTCCGGTAAAACAACTACTAAAGAAATGGTTGCCGCTGTACTGAGCCAATCTTTTAATGTTTTAAAAAATGAAGGTAATTATAATAACACCATTGGTTTACCACATGCAATTTTTAAGCTGAATAAAGATCATGATATTTGTGTAATGGAAATGGGCATGAATAGTTTTGGAGAAATAAGTAAACTCGCATCTATAGTTAAACCGGATTTAGCTTTGGTTACAAATATTGGAACAGCACATATTGAGTTTTTAGGCTCTCGTGAAAACATTTTTAAAGCAAAGATGGAGGTAGTAGAGAACTTTACCTCGAGGAATACATTAATAATAAATGGCGACGATGACATGCTAAAAGCTTTCGATAGAAATAGCTTTTCTATAATCAGTGTTGGACTAGAGAGTGAAAATGATATAATAGCTTATGATATAAAACAAATAGATAATAAGGGTATTGAGTTTTCTGTAAGGTATAAGAATAAATCTGAAAGGTTCTATATACCTGTTATAGGAATACATAATGTTTATAATGGTTTATTTGGTATAGCCGCGGGGCTTTATAAAGATATGAGTTTAGAAAACATAAAAAAAGGATTAGCTGGTTTTACTCCACCTGATATGAGAATGGAAACCTTTGTATTGAAAAATGGGATAAGAATAATAAATGATGCATATAATGCAAATCCTGAATCTGTTAGGGCGGCAATAATTACTTTGGCTAACATACAGAGCAAGGCAAAAAAAATATTAGTACTAGGTGATATGATGGAATTGGGTAAGTACTCCGAAAATGAACATTATAAAATTGGCAAATTTGCTGCTTGTAATAATATTGATTTACTAATTACAATAGGAGAAAGATCAAAGAGAACTCAACAAGGGGCTCTTCAGGCAGGATTGCCAGAAGCTTTTCATTTTGAAAACAACAAAAAAGGGCTGGACTATCTTTTAAGTAGATTACTTCCATATGATATCGTTCTTATTAAAGGATCAAGATCAGCCAAGATGGAGGAAATAGCTTACCTTTTACACGAGGGGAGATAAGGCATAATTGAACTATTTGATAAGTAGCGAATACAAACTCTTTATTATTTGTATAATATCATCTTTTGTATTGGCTTTAATTGCAGGACCTTTGCTTATACCCGTTTTGAAACAATTAAAATTTGGTCAAAGGGTTAGAGATGATGGTCCTCAAAGTCATTTAAAAAAAGAAGGAACTCCTACAATTGGCGGTTTGATATTTTTAATCCCTGCTATAATAGTTTCTTTGTCTTTTTCTAAAGATAAGGATTTATTATTAGCCCTAATTACTACATTGCTTTATGGGGTTATAGGATTTATCGATGATTACATTAAAGTTATTAAAAAAAGGTCATTAGGTTTAAGAGCATGGCAAAAAATTTTTGCACAGATTATTGCTGCTGTATTTCTAGGTTATATAGCAGGCGGCACCAGCCAAACCGGAACAGAGATACTTGTACCTTTTACAGGAAAATATATTGATCTAGGTATGTTATATATACCTTTTACTATTTTTATGATTTTAGGTGTAGTGAATAGTGTTAATTTAACAGATGGATTAGACGGTTTAGCGGGTGGAATTACAGTCATTGTTTTCGGTTTTTTTGCAGTAATTTCTTTAACCATAAAGCACATAGGGCTTTTGGTATTTTGCGGCTCTTTTATAGGTGCAATATTAGGATTTTTAAGATTCAATTCACATCCAGCTCAAGTAATTATGGGTGATACCGGAGCTTTATCTTTGGGAGCTGCTTTAGCATCTTTAGCGGTAATACTTAAATTGCCTTTATTTTTGGTAATAGTAGGAGGCGTTTATGTAGCAGAAGCCTTGTCTGATATTATTCAGGTATTGCATTTCAAAAGAACGGGTAAACGGGTATTTAAAATGGCACCGCTGCATCACCATTTTGAACTATCAGGTTGGGCTGAAACCAAGGTGGTATCTGTATTTATTATTGTTTCAATAATTCTTTGCTTAATAGGTATATTAGGTATTAGTTAACAAGAAAGGCAGATTTATATGAAAAACAAGAAAGGCAAGATCTTGGTGATTGGGGCCGCAACAACAGGGATACCTGTGATAAAAGAATTATATCGTATGGGTTATAAGGTAATACTTAATGATATAAAGAGTGAAGAAGAATTGAATGATTGTTTAAAAGAACTAGATAGGATAGATATAGATATTGTTAGTGGAAGTCATCCAATTATATTAGCAAAAAAGTGTGATTATATTGTTGTAAGTCCGGGAGTACCAATGGATTTACCTTTAATATCTGAGGCTCACAAACTCGGTAAGGAAGTAATAAGTGAAATTGAATTGGCATATAGAAATACTGATACACCTATTGTTGCTATAACCGGAACAAACGGTAAAACTACAACAACATCTTTATTAGGAGAAATAGTAAAAGAAAGTAAAAGGAATACCTTTGTTACAGGTAATATTGGTTATCCTATGATAGCAAGTATCAATGAAGCGAAACCGGAGGGTTTATTTGTATTGGAACTGAGCAGCTACCAGTTAGAGTCGATAATTAAATTTAAACCGATTATATCCACTATCTTAAATATCACTCCGGATCATTTGAATAGGCATAAAACGATGGAAAATTATATAAATATAAAAAGTAAGATATTCCAAAATCAAACAAAAGAAGACTACACAATACTGAATAAAGATGATTCAATCGTATATAGTTTAAAATCCAAACCAAAAAGCAAGGTATTATTATTTAGTAGAAAAGAGATTTTATCTGAAGGAGCTTTTGTTGAGGATGGTTTTATTAAAGTTATTATTAACGATAAAAGAAACACTATAATACATATTGAAGATTTAAACATCCTTGGGAAGCATAATCTGGAAAACGCTTTAGCTGCAATTTTAATGGCTTATTGTTTAAATATTGAACCCGGAATAATAAGAAAGGTTTTAAAAAAATTTAAGGGTGTTGAACATAGGATAGAATATGTCTGCGAAATAGATGGGGTGACCTATTATAATGATTCCAAAGGGACAAATCCTGTTTCATCAATTAAAGCGATAGAAACAATAAATAGACCTATTGTTTTAATTGCCGGCGGGATGGATGAAAATATTGATTTTAGTATTTTTGTAAAATCACTAAAAGACAGAGTGAAAGCAATGATTTTGATTGGAGAAACTTCTGATATAATTAAAAAAGAAGCATTAACGCATGGATTTGAAAACATATATAAAGAAAAAAGTTTGGAAGAAGCTGTTTATAGAGCTAAAGAATTATCTGGAAGAGGCGATGCTGTACTTCTTTCACCGGCATGCGCAAGTTGGGATATGTTTAAAAATTTCGAAGAAAGAGGTTTTATTTTTAAGAATACAGTAATGGGCTTGAGGAGGGATGAAGATGGCAATAAAGACTAAAAACAATATTGATTTTGCGCTTTTGATTACTACTTTAATGCTTCTTGCTATAGGTATAACTATGGTTTTTAGTGCTAGTGCGGCATCTTCATATATAAAGTATAATGACAGTTATAAGTATTTTAAAAGTCAAGGTTTCTTTGCTATTATAAGTATTTTTGCTTTGTTATTTTTTAGCAAATTGAATTATAGAATACTAGGTAAATATGCTTTGCTTTTTCTTATAGCCAGTTTAGTTCTTCTTATTATCATTTTTATTCCGGGGATAGGTTATGGGGCAAAAGGTGCGACTAGATGGATACAAATTGGGCCTTTTACAATGCAACCTGCGGAGTTTGCAAAAATGGCACTTATAATTTTTATGGCAAAATCACTTAGTTCTAAAAAAAATGATATAAAAAGTTTTACTAAAGGTATATTTCCATTCTTACTATTAATGGGGATTTACTTTGTTTTAATTATTCTTCAGCCTAATATGAGTATGGCAGGCAGCATAGTAATTATAACATTTATAATGTTATTTGTAGCAGGGGCAAGAATCTTTCATCTGGGTTTGTGTATGGCTCCTATTATACCGGCAGCTATATATTTAATTAAAAGTGAGAGCTATAGATTAAACCGCTGGCTATCTTATAGAGATCCGTGGGCGGATCCTTTAAATAAAGGATACCAAGCTATACAATCATTATTGGCACTTGGTTCAGGGGGAATATTCGGCTTAGGTCTAGGTAATAGCAGACAAAAATTTTTTTATATACCTGAGGCACAAAAT
>JALNWH010000147.1 GCA_023230985.1 Bacillota bacterium | reverse complement strand
ACAAGACCCGTATCACGGACAGGATCAAGCCCACGGTTTGAGCTTCTCGGTTAAACCCGGAGTACCTGCCCCCCCGTCTCTTGTTAACATATTTAAAGAATTAAATAATGACCTTGGTTGTTATATTCCCAATAACGGTTTTCTAAAAAAATGGGCTGAACAAGGAGTATTGCTCCTTAATACTGCACTGACAGTTAGAGCGGGGCAAGCAAATTCCCATAGAAATATTGGATGGGAAAACTTCACCGATAGAATAATCGAATTGCTTAATGAAAAAGAAAACCCCATTGTATTTATATTATGGGGAAATAATGCCCAATCAAAAATGAATATTATAAATAATAAAAACCATTATGTTATAAAAGCCCCTCACCCCAGTCCACTCTCTGCACATAGAGGTTTTTTTGGAAGCAAACCATTTTCTAAAACCAATGACTTTCTTATATCACTGGGTCAAGAGCCTATAGATTGGCAAATAGAAAACATATAAAATGATTTATTGTCCTTGAAGCACCGCTTCTACCTCGTACTTGGTACCTTTTCTTAAATATCTTATCTTTACGCTTTCCCCCGGCTTTTTATAATATAAAACAGACCTAAGCTTCAACATTGTATTTACCTCAATATCATCTATATGAGTAATGATATCTCCTTCTTTTAGCCCCACCTTGTCTGCCGAAGATCCTCTAACAATTTCATTGATATATAATCCGGATTTAATTACCATATCCGTCTCGTAAAACCCGATAATCTCTCTATCCAGAGTGTAAATTCCCAAATAAGGAGGATTAAATACCCCATCCTCCACATAATGCTTTATAACAGGCTTAACAATATTTATGGGTATTGCAAAACCTAAACCCTCTGCAGTAACCTTTACAGTATTGATACCGATTATAATACCTTTATTATTTATAAGGGGCCCTCCGCTATTGCCTGGATTGATTGCCGCATCTGTCTGTATAAGGTCTTCCATTATGCCTTGTTCTACCATGATACTTCTATTAAGTCCGGAAATAATGCCTTGAGTTACTGTCCTCTCAAATCTAAAACCCAGAGGATTGCCTATAGCTATTGCCGTTTCACCTACTTCAATTTCATCGGAATTCCCCAGCTCGGCAATAGGTAAATCCGTAGCCTCTATTTTCACAACCGCAAGATCCAACCCGGCATCTTGCCATAATACGGTGCCTTCTAATTCTCTTCCATCGATTAAATAAATCGTCAGTTTCTTTCTGCTGGTTCCAACAACGTGAGAATTAGTAACTATATACCCTCTTGGATCTACTATTACACCGGAGCCTACGCCTTCCTTATACCGAGAGCCAAAGAACAGATCCTTTTGAATGGAAATAGTGCTTATCCCCACCACCGAAGGCATGACCTTCTTGGCAACTGCCGCTGCGACGGATGTTTCCTCCCCGGGCTCTATAATAATCTGCTGGCCGGGAATTTTATTTCCTGCCTCGGGAATCGGTATGATTTTATCGTAAATATAAGTAGGAGCAATGACTGCCATAATAAAGCCGCCGATAATAGCACCGATAAGACCTACAGAGAAATAAGCCAAACCATTGCCGCTTTTTCTTCTTCTTGGTTCGTTGTATTGGTCCATGAGTCATCACCTCTTTTTTATTTAATATTTATTAACGGGCTGGCAGAGTCGTAAGTCCCTCTAATCCCATATGAAAAGTCTGCTGACATTATTCCGAGGGGCTAGATTTAAATTCACATCCCAACCTATTTTTATCTCTTTTTCTCTCATTATACCTTTTACAGTTTCATATGCCAACTCGGGAAAATTATTTTCTTTGCTTAAATGTCCCAGCATAATATCGCTAATACCTGAATCAACGAGTTCACAAGCAGCATGTCCCGCAGCAGGATTTGATAAATGACCATGTTCGCTTAATATTCTTCTCTTTAGAAAATAAGGATAGCTTCCTGCCCTTAACATTTCTACATCATGGTTAGATTCCAATAACACAAAATTGGAGCCTTCCAAGTTTTCTTTAACTTCCTCGGTAAATTCCCCCAAATCTGTAGCCACACCAATTTTAACATTCTCTGTCTGAAGTGTAAATCCTACCGGTTCAATGGCATCATGAGGTATATTAAAAGACTTTATTTTTATATCTTCAATCTCAAACTCAGTTCCGGTCTCAAATATTCTTATATTGTCTATATTAACCTTTCCCAAGGAAGAAGACATGGCATCCCATGTTTTTTCATTTGCATAAATGGGGATGTTAAGCTTTCTGGAAACAACCCCCGCACACTTTATATGATCTGAATGTTCGTGAGTTATCAACAGAGCCTTTATTTTACTTGCACAAATGTCTATACTTTTAAGGCTGTGAAAAATTGATTTATAAGATATTCCTGCATCAATTAATAAGCCTGTATTATTATTAATTACAAAAGTACTATTCCCACTACTTCCACTTGCTAACGAACATAACTTTACAGACATCCTTTACCTCCAAAAATTTAAATAAAGTTACAAAAATTGAAAAGGCGTTAGCCCTGATTTCGGTCTACGCCAAATCTGATTATTTTATTAGGGAATTCTTTTTAATTTAGCTCCTATTTGAAGCAGCTTTTCTTCTAATTTTTCATAGCCTCTATCAATATGAGTTAAATTATTAATAACCGTTTCTCCTTCTGCAGTAAGCCCTGCTATCACCATTGCAGCACCCGCTCTCAAGTCGGTAGCACATACAGGGGCACCGGAAAGTTTTTTTATACCTTCAATTATAGCAACTCTGCCCTCTACATTTATTTTAGCACCCATTCTTCTCAATTCATCCACGTGCTTAAACCTTCCATCGTAAATGCTTTCGGTTACTATGGCAGTGCCCTCGGCTATAGAAAGCAATACGCTCATAGGCTGCTGCAGATCCGTAGGAAAACCCGGATAGGGCATAGTTTTTATATTGGCAGATCTGGGCCTGCCATTTGAGACTACTTGCAATGAATCCCCATTTTCTATGACTTTAATGCCCATTTCCCTCATCTTTGCACTGATGGAATCCAAGTGAGTGGGTATTACATTTTTCACCAAAACATTACCTCTTGATGCTGCCGCCGCAATCATAAAGGTACCTGCTTCCATTTGATCCGGAATGATACAATGCTCACATCCGCCTAGTCTCTCTACACCTTTGATTTTTATTTCATCAGTACCCGCACCTTTTATATTAGCACCCATAGCATTTAAAAAATTAGCAGTATCCACTATGTAGGGTTCTTTTGCAGCATTCTCAATCACAGTTGTTCCTTTTGCCAAACATGCTGCCAACATAATATTAATTGTAGCCCCTACGCTTACCACATCTAAAAAAATTGAGGTGCCTATGAGTTCATCCGCCTCTGCCCAAATAATGCCATGCTCAATTTTTATCCTTGCTCCTAGGGCCTCAAACCCTTTGATATGCTGGTCAATGGGTCTTATTCCTATATCACATCCACCGGGAAAAGGAACCCTTGCTTTTTTAAAACGACCTAATAGCGCACCGACAAAATAATAGGATGCCCTAAGTTTCTTTGAAAGCTCAAAATCCACTTCATATGTATCTACCCCTAAACTGTTGATAATGAACTTACATCCGCTTTCTTCAACTTCGGCTCCTAACTGGAGCAAAATATTATTAATATAATAAACGTCCTTTATGCTTGGGAGATTCTTTATGATACAAGTTTCTTCTGTTAATAATGTTGCAGGTAAAATTGCGACAGCTGAATTTTTAGCACCGCTAACATAAATTTCTCCTTCTAATGTATGCCCACCTTCTATTACTAATTTATCCAACGGTTTCTTCTCCTTATCCATGGTTTTAAGAAAATTACATTATAACACTAAGATATATACTCGATAATAATATTCATAAAAAAAGCTTCTTCAACAATAAAACACAAATTGGAAGCCTTTTATACCAAACTCCTTTCTTCATTATTGTTTGATAAAATTATAGTTGTTTTATTATACCATGAATTCAATAGTAATATCATGATATTGTATATATGCAATTTTTGAAGCAATATATGAATCTATGAAGATATTATATCATATAGTATGGTCCTGTACTATTTAAAAATTTTCTTCAATTGTGCCATTATATGCATTTATGTATATCTTTCCCATGTTTGTACTAATCCTCCACACAGGTATGGCTGTTCCTTCTTCAACTGATTGAACATCAAATGGCTGTTCAATCTTTGAGCCAAAATAGTACCCTTGGCTTATATCTTCTACTATTATGGTTCCTTCCATTTCTCTGTAAAATTCTGAAAGCTTTAACAAAGCCTTAGTAGGAGGTATAACTTCATTCTTAGTTTTGCCATTTTCTATAGATTCAAACCATAGCATTTTCATATAAGCAACACCATTATTTGTAACCTTCATATCCAGAAATGTTTTGTCAATAAATTGGTTTTTATAGACTTGATTATACATTATATTGATGCTGTTGTCTTCTATAACTTTATT
>JALNWH010000146.1 GCA_023230985.1 Bacillota bacterium | reverse complement strand
CCTTCTTCGGCTATAATAGCCAAAACGATTCCATCAACTTCACTAACTATATCGCTAGTCAATTTTTCCGTATTAATACTAGCGATTACCTCTCCGGCTTTTACTTCTTCCCCTTTACTTTTAAACCATTGGAAGATGGTTCCATACTCCATAGACACACCTAATTGAGGCATTCTAATTTCAGTAGCCATGTTTTACCTCCTCTATTCCTTAAGTAAATCTATTACTTTCGTTACAATACGTTCTGGATTAGGAAATACTTCATCTTCTAATACAGCACTAAATGGCACACTAGTATTTAAACTTGCCACACGGACAATTGGAGCATCTAGTTCATCAAATAATTCCTCACCAATTTGTGCGGCAATTTCCGCTCCAAAACCACAACGCCTTACATCTTCTTCCACTATAACAACATGATGAGTCTTAGATACTGTTTTACATATAGCTTCCCAATCCAAAGGAACAAGAGTCCTAAGATCTATTACTTCTGCATGTATGCCACTTTCAGCCAATTTTTCAGCAGCTTGTAATGCAAAATTCACCTGCCGGCTCCATGTAATAATGGAAACATCTGTGCCTTCAAGCTTACAATCTGCATAGCCTAAGGGTATTGTATCAATAGAATCATCGACATTTCCTTTTATAGGATAAAGTACCTTGTGTTCCAAAAATATTACGGGATCATCGTCACGGATAGACGATTTTAGCAAACCCTTTGCATCCTGCGGTGAAGAAGGACAAACGACTTTAAGCCCGGGTATATGTGCAAATAACGCCTCCATATTTTGAGAATGTTGAGCAGCGCCACGTCTACCGCTACCTGTAGGTGCACGTAAGACTAAGGGCACTTTTGCTTGGCCGCCTGTCATATAATGCATTTTTGCAGCCTGATTCATAATAGGATCAAAACAAACAGAAATAAAATCATTATACATCAATTCAACAATAGGACGCTTGCCACGTATAGCTGCTCCAACCGCAATACCGGTAAAACCCCATTCACTTATCGGCGTTTGAATAATACGATTCTCATTGTATTTTTCCAATAAGCCTTTACTGCTTCCAAAAGGACCGCCTAATTCACCAATATCTTCTCCAAGCATAATTACATTTTTATCAAGAGCCATTTCTTCATCTATAGCTTCTCGTATAGCTTCTATCATTGTTATTGTCCGATTCATCGAGCTACACTCCTTTCATTATCACAGGAATAATTGTAATCTAGCATAGATGATTTATCAGGCACCTGTGATTCAATTGCAAATTGTTTCGCTAATATAATTTTTTCATCAATAGCTTTTTCCATTTTTTCTATTTCTTCTTTTTCTGCAATATTATTATATAAAAGATAATTTTTAAACTTATCAATCACGTCACTTTTATGTGCTTGATTTAAATAATCCTCGGACATATATTTAGCGGGGTCACCAACAAAATGACCGGTAAAACGATAAATATGGCAATCAATAAGAGTTGGTCCTTCGCCGTTTCGAGCACGCTCTACAGCACGTTTAGTTGCTTCATAGACTAATAAAACATCAGTTCCATCAACTACTTCGTTGTAAATATTATATGCATTTGCACGCTCAGCTAAAGTTTCTGTATTAATTACAGTATTAATATCAACGGATACTGCATACTGATTGTTTTCAATGAAAAAAATAATAGGTAACTTCCAGATTGCGGCCATATTCAAGCACTCATGGAAACAGCCCTGATTAGTTGCACCATCACCAAAAAAACTAACTGTTACCGCACCATCATCATCAATTTTAGAGGCCAAAGCGGAGCCGGCAGCTATTGGAATACCACCGCCCACAATTCCATTTGCCCCTAGCATTCCGTTTTCCACCTTTGTTACATGCATTGAGCCGCCTCGGCCATAGCATAAGCCACTGTCTTTACCAAATAACTCAGCCATTGTTCGGTTCAAATCTCTGCTCTTTACAATACAATGACCGTGTCCACGATGGCTGGCAGTAATAAAGTCGGTAGGCTTTAATGCCATATTTGCCCCAACAACAGCTCCTTCACCTCCAGTGCATACATGAACATTACCGCTTATCATTCCTTTTATGAAAGAATCTGATGCAGATTGCTCAAATTTTCTAACAGTCAGCATATCTTCCAATATCTTCATTAGAAAATCTTTTTCATATATTTGCAAAAAATTACCTCCTTCAATTTCTCTACTTTTAATGGTTTACAACTCTACTTATTTTGTTTCATGCTTAAATATGTCTATAATTGCAGCTACGTCCTCACTGCCGCGACCTGCCTTTTCCATACGTTCCATCAGCTCTGTAGCTATTGAACATAATGGAGTATAAGCACCAATCTCTTTAGCAAGTTCAAGAGCATTGTTTTGATCCTTTATATGAGTAGATAAATGTGAGCTTACCAAACGTTTTTCATCCAGCATATGAGGTACTTTAAAATCCATAACATTGCTTCCCGCTCCACCGTCACGAATAGCCTCGAACAGCACTTGATTATTAATACCGGCTTTTTCTGCAAAATTAAATGCCTCGGCAATCAAGGCCATTTCAGTACCTACAATCATATTATTAGCCAGCTTTGCTATATATCCACAGCCTAGTTCACCCATATAAGTAACTTTGATATTAAACATCTTTAGATAAGGGAGAACTGCTTCAATATCCTCCTTTTTTCCTCCGCACATAGCTGATAAAGTTCCTTCAATAGCTTTAGGTTCCCCACCGCTTACAGGACAATCTATAAGGCTCACTCCGGCAATGTCCGCCGTTTCTTTATATGAGCGAATAATTGCCGGATAAGAAGAACTTAGATCTACTATTTTTGTGCCGGAAGTGCTGTATTTCACCGCCATATTAATATACATGTCTACTAAGTCATTATTTGGCAAACTCAAAAAAACTAATTCACAAGTTTTAAAAATTTCTTCCGGACTTTTGGAACAGTTGCCGCCTACTGAAACAAATTGCCTGCAACGATCTGAATCAATATCAAAACCAAGAACGGGTAAGCCACTCTTTTTTAAAATGTTCTCTGCAATAGGCAATCCCATAATTCCAATTCCGATAAAACCCAATTTCATATACTTGATACCCTCCTTTTTTAGGATAGTTTTCAAAATCAGTATATAATAAGATTGTTGGCACCCAGTTCTGGATGCCTACAATCTTATAGCTATTATATTTAAATATTTAAATCTATGCCTCTTAAATCTTTATTAGGATAGTTTATCTATTAACTCACCATGTTTTGTATTATACTCGTCATAAATAGGTTTAGATAAAGTTTTAAACTCTTCTATTTCTTCTTCGCTCATTTCATGAACCTTAATATCATAGTTATTAATCCACTCTTGTAAATAATCTTCACATTGCTTGCGAGTTAATTCTACCTGATAGGCACAAGCTTCCTTGCCACACTCATCAACGATTGTTTTTAATTCATCGCTGAGGCTATCATATAATTCACCATTAATTGTTAAGAACATTGCACTGTACTGTGCAGTCCATGCAGTAACATATTTTTGAACTTCTTGAATAGAAGAAGCATGTGCAACAGCAATAGGATTTTCTTGTCCATCATATAGTCCGGTTTGCAAAGCTGTATAGACTTCAGCCCAAGCTGCTACAGTATAGTCAGCTCCCCAAGCCGAATAGGTACTGGTTAGTAAAGGGCTGCCTCCTACACGTAATTTTAATCCCTTTAAATCTCCCGGGGTACGAATTTCATGTTTATTATTAGTAATGTAGCGAAAACCGTTTTCCCCTATACCTAAACACTTTACTTTAAATTTACTCTCCAACAAATTGCTCATGTATTCACCGCCGGCACCATTAATCAACTTTCCATCAACATCTTCGTAGTTTTTAAATAAAAATGGTAATTGGGGTATGCTAAAATTACTATCAAAATTACCCCAAACACCGTCAGCTTGGAATGCCAAATCAATAGTCCCTTCCATAACCGCTTGTAAGCTATCTGCAGTGTTACCATTGGTTAGCTGATCAGATGTATACACTTCTACCTTTATAGCACCATCAGTTCTTTCATTCAGTAGTTCAGCAAATTTTTCAAGACCCGCCGCAAAATTAGAACCATCTGCTCCGGAAGTAGCAGCAGACCAAGTCATTTTCTCAAAAGCATTTTCTGAGGGATCCGGTTTTTCAGTGACACCATCATTATTTGTTTTGGGGTTGCTACAAGCCATTAGAGAAAGTAGCATTACACTAATAAGAATCATTGATATAGCTTTTTTAATGTTCATATTATTCCTCCTAATTTTTTATTTTTATATTTTGTAAGCTTTAACTTGTTTAAAACAAGCATAGAGTAATCCAAGGGATAAATGTTATTAATGCTAGTACTACAATAGATACTAAAATCATCGGTATAACTGCTTTTGAAATTTCTTCAACGCTAACTGCATGACCTTTTATCTTAAGACCGGCACTTACAAACAGGTTCATTCCTACAGGAGGTGTATATTGTCCAATAGCCAAGTTAACAGTTGCAATCATACCAAAGTGAATTAAATCAATTCCAAAGGAT